>JASHUC010000155.1 GCA_030040235.1 Gammaproteobacteria bacterium
GCGAGCCCGCGGCGCGCGCGAGCAGCCCGCCATGCACGGCCATGGCTTGGGCTGCGTACTCGCAAAGGTGCAGGGCCCGCAGCCGCCCGCTGCGGCGCAACGGGTTGTCCGCCGAGCGATGCGTGAGGGTGGCGAGCACGATGTGCCCTGCGTCCCATTCGAGCACCCGCTCGAGCAGGCACATCGCGCCCTGGTGAGGGATGAGCGCTGCGATGTCGTCGGCCTCGAGCATGCGATCAAGCCTCGCGGACCAGCAGGAGTGCGAGCGCGAAATTGCCGACGACTCCCATCACGACCGTCACCCCGATCGAGCGCAGCACCGGAAGCGTCGAGCTTGCGAGCACCGCAAAGACCATGCAAGCCGCGGTCGCACAGGTGAGCAGGGCATGCAGCGTGCGCCGCCGTCCGACCGGGTCGTGCAGGGTGCGCTCGAAGAACAGTCCGTAGTCGAGGCCGAGACCGGCAGCGAGCACGAGCGAGACGAGATGAAAGAGATTGAGCGCAACGCCGGCCGCGTGCAGCACTGCAACGATGAGGAGCGTCGTGAGTGCCATGGGGGTGAGGACCCTCACCGTGCGCAGCGCCGAGCGCAGTGCCGCATATACCACCACGACGAGCAACAGCGCGGCGGCACCGACGCTCCAGAGAATTCGTATGCGCTGCCGCGCGATGAGATTCTCCGAGGCCTGTTTGAGATCGATCGACTCAACGAGCCCGCCCGATGAGCCGGCGAAACGGCCGAGCGCCTTCGGATCGTGCACATCGGCGAAGGTCACGAGCCCCGTCCAGCGGCTGCCGCGCTCGAAGAGCAGGCTTGCCACGGTGAGCTCGAGCGGCGTTCCCTCGAGGCGCGCGAGCGTGAGCGGCGGCAGCTGCCGTGCCCGGGCGACATCGTTCAGGAACGGCTGGAAAACGCCGGGCCGGAAGGCCGTGCCGCGCAGCGCCTGCTCGAGCGCGGCGCGCAGCTGCGGGCCATCCGGCAGCGCCGCTCGACGGCGCTCCTGGACGCCGGCGCTCGGCAGGTAGCGTGCCGCATCGTCGAACCCCGAGATTGCGCCCTGCGCGACGAGCGACCCGAGGCCACTCGCCAGGCGCTCCTCCTCGAGGAGCACGCGGTCCGCCGTCGCGCCCTCGACCGCGAGCAGGTAGCGCACGTCCGGCGCCCCGAGCTCGCGGCGCAGCGCATCGTAGCGGGCAAGCAATGCCGGCGGCACGGGCGTGAGCTGGCCGAGGTCGTTTTGCCAGAACGGACCCGGCACGAAGGCGAGAGCCGCCGCGCTCGCGAGGGCGAGTAGCGGGACGACCCACGTGATGCGCGGCAGGCTGCCTGCGAGCCTCGCCAGGTGCTCGGCGAGACTCGTGCGGCCGAAGTCGCAGGATCCGGCCGGAAGCAGCCGCGGGAGGAGGTACCGGGTCGCGAGGCCCGCACAGGCGATGCCCGCGACGTTGAAGCAGGCGAGCTCGACGAGGCCGATGACGCCCGAGAGCAGGAAGGCAAGGTAGGCGATCGAGAGCCCCACGACTGCGATCGCCAGGGTCGGCCAGATCGAGCGCGCCGTCTGGATGCCCGTTGCGCCGGGGAACTGATGACTGAAGAGGAAGATGGGGTAGTCGATCGCCACGCCGATGAGGGTGAAGCCGAAGGCGATCGTGATGCCGTTCACTGTGCCGAACAGGACCGTGACGATCGCCAGAGCGGCGATGCCTGCGGTCGCGAGCGGCAGTGCGCCGAGCACCACGCGACTCGCACTGCGGTAGGCGATGAGCATCAAGAGCACTAAGCCTCCCGTGTCGAGATAGCTCGCGAGGCGCGCGTCCGACTCGCTGCGCTGCTGCATGAGCACGGAGAACGCACCGGGCCCGGTCACGGTGAGCTGAACGGCCGGAGCCGCGCGCGAGGCGAGGAAGTGGCTGCGCAGGGCATCGATCGCGGCGCGCTGCGCTTGGGGATCGAAGGCCGGCGCCGCCGTCTCGACGATGAGGAGGGCGGCGCTGCCTTGCGCGTTGAACCACACCCCCTCGGAGAGCCGCGGCTCGTGCGGCGGCTCCCACGACTCGAGCACCTCGAGGATCTCGAGAGTCGGGTCGCGCGGCAGCCAGGGCTCGAGGAGACCCGCGGCCGGCGAGGCGAGATCACGCTCGCGCGCGATCAGCTCGGTGTGCAGAAAATCTGCATTCAGCCGCGCGTGATCGAGCGTGGGGGAAATGAGGTAGCGGTAGGGCAGCAACGCTTCGGGAATCGAGCCGAGGAGGTTCTCGCCGTTCGAGACGAAGCGGAACCGCGGATCGCTGCGCAGCGCGGCCGCAAGATGCTGCGAGCTGACCGCGAGGGGCTCGGCGCCGGCGCCCTGGAGCGCCACCATCAGCAACCGCGAGGCAGGCCCCTCACTCACCTCCTGGAGAATGAGCCGCTCCGTGGGCGTGTGCGGCGCCGGCAGAAACAGCCGCAGATCCCCGCTCACTCGCAGTCTCCCGAGGATGTACGCCCCGAGGAGCGCCAGCAGCCCGACCCAGGCGACGGCGAGCGCCATCCGGCCGCCGGCGCCCACGGGGCCTCGCGGATTCAGGGGCTGCGGCCCTGGCACTGCGCGTCGAACCAGGCGCGGCCTGCGGAGCGACGCCCGGGCACCCGGGCGGCCGGGCCGAGCAGCAAGATGACCGTGTCGTCGTTCGCCTGGTAAGTCGTGAGGCACAGCGGCTGCGAGCCGCTGCCGTTCACGCTGATCGAGCGGATGCTCTGATGCACCTCGGGGCTGCGTGGTACGAGCCCGAGCAGCCAATGGCTCGCGTCGCCGTGCAGGTCGAGCGAGAAGTCGCGCTCGAGCTCGGCGTAGTTGCCGCTCAGAAGTCCCCCGAAGCTTGCGGCGAGGCTCTGCATCTGCGGTGCCCGATCGAGCGAGAAGCGCCGCGGTGGCTCGCCCGCGCGCTCGATGGTCGCCGTGTTTCCGCGGATCTCGGAGCGCTCGTGGTAGGGAGCGTCCACCGATCGAGCGAGGTTCCCGGGTCCTAAGTACTCGAGCTTGCCCGAGACCACGAGCGGCTGGGCGAGCAGTGCCGAGAAATGCGCCTCGACGAAACTCGTCGAAGACGGCGCGGGCCGCGCCAGGCGCGCGAGTAGGGTTTCGATCTTAAGTCCGGCGCACCAGGCTGCTGCCGGGAGAAGGAGCAGCAGGGCGAGGATCGGCGGACGGAGTCGATTGCTGCCAGAAGTCATAGAAGTTGAACCAGTTGTAGGGCGCGAGTCGCGCGCGTACCGCGAGCCGCTCGGCGAACCGGCGCACACAGGCGGCCGCCGCGGCCTGCCGCTCACCGCGCCCGATGCGCTCCTCGACGCGCCGCTCGATGAAGCTCTCGAAGTGCAGATCGTACCGATTCTGGCCTCGATAGAGACCGAACGCGAGCGCGACCGGTGCACCCAGCGCGGCCGCGAGCACCCAGGGCCCAGTGGGAAACGGGGCCGGGCGGCCGAGGAACTCGGCGAGCTCGTAGGGCTCGCCGGGCCGTGCGCGGTCTACGAGCAGCGCAACGATGCCGTTGCGGTCGAGCGTCTCCTTGATGGCGAGCATGGCCGCGGGGCCGGCCCCGCGCGCATTGATCATCGTCGCCGCGAGCCGTGGGTTGAGTTTGCCGAGAACCGTGGTGAGGGCGGGCGCCTGCTCCAGATCGAAGACCACGCGGACCTCGGTTTCCGGCCACTCCTCGCTCAGCACCCGGATCGCATCGAAGCTGCCGAGGTGGGAGCCGAACAGCAGCACGCCACGTCCGGCGCGCAGGGCGCGTGCGAATACCTCCAGGCCGAACATGCGGATCTCGAAGCGCCGGTAGCGCTCGGAGAGCAGGAACACGCGGTCGAGCACGGTGCCGGCGAAGCAGTGCATGTGGCGCGCGACCTCGCCGAGCCGCGCGCGGCGGCCGAGGACTCGTTCGAGGTAGACCCTCGAGGCCTGCCGCTCCGGTCCGCGGCGCAAGAGAAAGTAGGCCGTGATCGGATAGAGTGCCAGGCGCGCCGGCCGTCGCCCGAAGCGCAGCGCAAAGCTCGCGATGAGGCGCAGCGCGAGCGCGCTGCCCCCTTCGGGACGCTGCCGCCAGGACTCGTTCATGTGCCGGCCTCGTCGCCGCTTGCCGAGCGCAGGGCAAAACTGCCGCGCGCGATGAGCTCCCCGCCACGCTCGATCCGAAAGGTGAGCCGCGCATCGTCGAGCTCGATCGCGCCGCATGCCGGCTGCTCGGGCAGCAAGGGTGCGAGAAACTTGACCTGCGGGATACCGGCAATGCACAGCGCCCGCCCGAGCTGACACTCGGCGGCACCGATGAGCTCATCGAGCAGCACGACGCCCGGCACGACCGGTACGCCCGGAAAATGGCCCGGCAGCGCCGGGTGGTCCCTCGGGACACAGATCCGCACTTCGCAGCGCTCGGTCGCCATCTCCGCGGTACCGGTGGGAGGCCGCCGCCCTCGAGCGCCTCAAGTCTGCTCTGACACGCTGGGTGCCCCGCGAGGCGGCGTGCCCGCGAGGACGTGCGGCGCGACGGCGCTCAGGCGGCGGGCGAAATCGAGGAATCCCGCGTAGGTCTGCCCGGGAAAGCGCCGGCGCCGGTAAGCGTATTCGAGGAAGAAGAAACCGGCGACGATCAGGTACTCGGCGATGTTTGCGAACCAGGACCAGGCGCGCTGCGGTACCGTGATGCCCGGCACGATGCCGAGCAGAGCCAGCACGCCGTTCGGCCGCGCGACGAGCGCCAGCAGCAGATCGACGAGGCCGAGCGCGGCGAAGAGCATCGCCCAGGCGGCGGTGAGGGAGCGGGTGTAGCGCACGACCGCCGCATCGAGACTCTCCGCGGGAGCGTGCAGCAGGCGCACCATCCGCTCGATGAGAGGAACCTCTCCATCCGCGAGCGTATGGCCGAACAGCCACGCGAGGAAGGCGTCCCCCAGCACGGGCGGCGCATAGAGCAGCAGCCACTTCCAGTCCGGGGCCGCACCGAAGGCGAGAACGAGCGCCGCGGCAGCCGAGAGCACTGCAATCGCGCACGCCCCCGCCGGGGGGGTGCCCGCAGAGCCCGCCTTTCTTCGGGCGAGCGCCGGGCACAGCGCCAGAGCGAGGAGCGCGGCGGGACAGGCGAGGGTGAGCCGGGTGCTGCCCGTGAGGACCGCGAGATGGGCCAGCAGCAAATAGGTCACGGCGAGCGCGATCACGAACCCTCGCAAGAGCTCACTCCCCCTTCCGGATCAATGGTTCGGACATTATCACCCAGATGCCTCATCATTATTCGCACGGGCTCCCGAGGGACTGAAGCCCGCCACCGCCCAGAGGCCGCCGAGTCATGACACCGCTTCGCTCAGCCGAGCCCGTTGCCCTCGCAGGCGGAGCCGCCGTGCCGAGCGCTGCGGCCGCGCCCGCGAGCCTCACCGGACAGATCGCCTGGGCAGCCTGCGACGGGGCGCGCAGCCCCTACAACGTACTGGTGAACATTTTCGTGTTCGCCGCGTACTTCAGCACCGTCGTCATTCCGGATCCGGTTCGCGGGCAGACGGTCTGGAGCTTCGTCTCGTCCGGGGCGGCGCTGCTCGTCGCCGTCGGTGCCCCCGTGCTCGGCGCCATCGCGGACGCCGGCGGCCGCCGCAAGCCCTGGCTGGTCGGCTGCCTGGTGCTCGGCGCCCCGTGCATGGCGTGCCTCTGGTTCGCCACGCCGCACATGACCTCCGGCCTCCTCTGGATCATGGCCGCGCTCGTCGGCGGGACACTGTGCTTCGAATACTCGAACGTCTTCTTGAGCGCGATGCTGCCGAACGTCGCTCCGCCGGGGCGCATCGGGTTCCTGAGCGGCCTGGGATACAGCCTCGGCAATCTGTTCGGCATCTTCCTCTTCGTGTTCTACCTGCTCGCCTGGGACCGCAATCCTCACCCGCTGTTCGGCCTCGACGTGCGGGCCCACGAGCCGGAGCGCGCGGTGGGCGTGCTCGCCGCCGTGTGGCTCGTGGTCTTCTATCTGCCGATGTTCATCTGCACGCCCGACTCTCCGGCGACCTCGCGTCGCATCCCGGAGGCGATCCGCGACGGCTGGCGGAACCTCGTCCATACCCTCTCGAGCGCGCGGCGCTATCGCAACACCGCCCTCTTTCTCATCGCGCGGCTGCTCTACAACGAAGGTTTCGTCGTCATCATGCTGTTCACGAGCGTCGTCGCGGCGGGGGTGCTGCATTTCACGCCCCGGATGCTCATCACGATGGGCCTCATCAACAGCGTCGTCGCGACCGTGTCCGGCCTCTTTGCCGGCTGGCTCGACCGGGCGGTCGGCACCAAGGCCGCGACCGTGCTGTTCGTGTGCGGGTGCCTGGTCGCGAACGTCGTCGTGTGCTCGGTCACGCCCGATACGGTCTTCTTCATGAAGCTGCACGGGGCCGCCGTGCATGCCGCCGCGAACGCCGGGGTGTTCCCGACCTTGCCGGACCGGGTTTTCCTCGTGACCCAGAACCTGCTGGCCTTCTTCGTGACGGGGGGACTCGCCACGAGCCGCACGCTCATGGCGAAGCTCTCGCCCTCCGACATGTTGAACGAATTCTTCGGACTCTATGCGGTCTCGGGCAACGCCACCTCGTTCATCGGTCCGCTCGCGATCGGGATCGTGACCGCCGCATTTGCGAGCCAGCGGGCCGGCGTTGCGGTCGGCATCGCGTTCCTGCTCGCGGGACTGCTGCTGATGATTCCGGTGACCGAGTCGGGACCCTCTTCCTCCGGAAGCGGAGGAAGAGGGTAGCCATACCGGCTCCGAAGCCTCAGGAGACTTTGATCCGGCGGGGCTGCGCCTTCGCCTGCTTCGGGATGGTGATCGCGAGCACGCCGTTGCGACCGCTCGCCTGCACGCGCTCCGCGTCCACCGTCTCCGGCAGCACGAACCGGCGGTAGAACCGCCCGTGGCCGCGCTCGGTACGCATGCGCGCCTCGGTGCCGTCCTCGGCACGCCGGACCTCGGGCTCACGCTCGCCCGAGATGCTGAGCACGCCGTCCTCGAGCGTGATGTCCACCTTCTCCGGATCGACGCCGGGCAGATCGACCGCAAGCTCGAATCGATCCGTGTGCTCGAGGATGTCCACCGGGGGCACCCAGGCCGAAGCGGCGCCGTTTGCGCCGTCGGTGGCCGAAAGAGCCGTGAAAACCCGGCTGATCTCATCGTTGAGCCGTGAGATCGCGGGTGTATATCGAACGAGAGTCATGACAATACCTCCTAAGTCTCAAAATTCGTGAATGCGGTGAGGCCGCGGTTGAGCCCAAACCTGGGGTCGGACGTGCCCCTTTCAAGGGGCCGGGCCTCGAGGAAGCGCCGTAGGCGCGGCCGGCCCGGCGGAGGGGTACACGGGGTGATTGACCGCGCTCCGTCCGTCGGTATGATTCGGGCATAGTCCAGGTAAACCGAGGCGGGCGCATGCGTGGCGGCACCCCCTCAACGCCCTGCCGCGGCCCGGGAGCGAGCCTAGAGTATTGCTCCCGGGACCACGCGGTTCCCTGACGCCGATTTTGATTACAGCATGCTCCGCGGGCTCGACGCCCGCGCCGTCCGTCGCGGACGCGAGTTCGCAACGGCGGCGTGGACCGCCCGCAAGTTTCTCCATAGAGAGGACCGCCTCGGTATTCAGATGGGAGCGAGAGAAGGATGAGCTCCACGCGCGAGCCGACCGGAAGACCCGGCAAGCAGGGCCTTTACGATCCCTGGTACGAGCACGATGCCTGCGGCGTCGGGTTCGTGGTGGACATGAAGGGGCGCAAGTCGCACCGGATCCTCGAGCAGGGCATCGAGGTGCTGCGCAACCTCGATCACCGCGGCGCCTGCGGCTGCGAGGCGAACACCGGCGACGGCGCCGGCGTCCTCCTGCAGATGCCGCATGCGTTCCACAGGGAAATCGCGCGCAAGGCACGCCTGCCGCTGCCGGAGCCCGGCGCGTACGGCAGCGGGCTGGTCTTCCTGCCCCGCAGCCCGACCAAGCGCCGCCGGCTCGAGGAGCATTTCGAGCACATCGTGCAGTCGGAGGGCCAGATCGTGCTCGGGTGGCGGACCGTGCCGACCGATGCGAGCTCCCTCGGCGAGACGGCCAGAAGCTGCGAGCCCTTCATCCGCCAGGTGTTCATCGGCAGATCGAGCGCGCTCGCCGACGAGATGGCGTTCGAGCGTAAGCTCTACGTCATCCGCAAGCGCGCCTACAGCGAGATTCGCACCTCGACACTCGATGGCGCCGAGCACTGGTACCTCGCGAGCCTGTCGCACAAGACCTTCGTCTACAAGGGCATGCTGCTCACCGAGCAGCTCACGCGCTACTACCCCGACCTCCTCAATCCGGCGATGGAGACGGCGCTCGCGCTCGTGCACTCGCGCTTCAGCACCAATACCTTTCCGAGCTGGGATCGCGCACACCCCTACCGCTACCTCGCGCACAACGGCGAGATCAATACGTTGCGCGGCAACATCAACTGGATGCGGGCGCGCGAGGCCCTGTTCGAGTCCGACCTCTTCGGCGAGGACGTGAAGAAGATCAGACCGATCGTCAATCCGAACGGCAGCGATTCGGCCATGTTCGACAACACGCTCGAGCTCCTGGTGCTCGCGGGCCGCTCGTTGCCGCACGCGATGATGATGATGATCCCGGAGCCCTGGTCCAATCACGAGCACATGGACGATGCGCGCCGCGCGTTCTACGAGTACCACTCGAGCCTGATGGAGCCGTGGGACGGACCGGCCTCGATCGCCTTCACCGACGGGAAGAAGATCGGTGCGGTGCTCGACCGCAATGGTCTGCGGCCCTCGCGCTACTACGTGACGACCGATGACCTCGTGATCATGGCCTCCGAGGCGGGCGTTCTCGAGTTGCCCCCGGAGCGCATCGCGAGGAAGGGCCGCCTGCAGCCGGGACGCATGTTCCTGGTCGATACCGAGGAAGGACGCATCGTCGAGGACGAGGAGATCAAGGCGAAGGTCGCGACCGAACGGCCCTACCGTCTATGGCTCGACGAGCACCTGCTGCACCTCGAGGACCTGCCTCCCGCGCCGGAGGTCCCGGCTCCCGACCCCGAGTCGCTGGTGAATCGTCAGATCGCCTTCGGTTACACCTTCGAGGACCAGCGCGTGCTCATCGAGCCCATGGCGCGCTCAGGCGTCGAGGCGGTCGGCTCGATGGGCAACGACGCGGCGCTCGCGGTGCTCTCGACCAAGCCGCGCCTGCTCTATGAGTATTTCAAACAGCTCTTCGCGCAGGTCACGAACCCGCCGATCGACTGCATCCGCGAGGAGCTCATCACCTCCTCGGAGGTGTGGCTCGGCTCGGAGGGGAACCTTCTGAAGCCGCAGCGGGCCGACTGTCGCCGGCTCGAGCTGCACGGCCCCATCCTCACCAACGAGGAGTTCGCCCAGGTGCGCCGGCTCAATGTGCCGGACCTCAAGGTCGGGGTGCTGCCGACGCTGTTCCGCGTGACGCGCGGCGAGAAGGGGCTCCTCAAATCGGTGGAGGAGCTGCGCCTGGCGGCGCGCCGCATGATCGAGGACGAGGAGGTCAACATCCTCATCCTGAGCGATCGGGGCGTGAACCGGGAGTTTGCGGCCGTCCCGGCACTGCTCGCGGTGTCGGCGGTGCATCACTACTTGATTCGCGAGGGTCTGCGCACCCGGGTGAGCCTCGTCCTCGAGACGGGCGAGCCGCGCGAGGTGCATCACTTCGCCCTGCTCATCGGCTACGGAGCGAGCGCGATCAATCCCTATCTCGCCTTCGAGACCCTCGACGGCATGATCCGCGAGGAGCTGCTGACCGGCATCGACCACCAGACCGCGTGCCGCAACTTCGCCAAAGCGGCCACCAAGGGCGTGATCAAGGTCATGTCGAAGATGGGCATCTCGGCCGTGCAGAGCTACCACGGCGCGCAGGTCTTCGAGGCGGTGGGGCTGCGTCAGGACGTGATCGACGAGTACTTCGCCGGAACCTCCTCGCGCATCGGCGGCATCGGCATGGACGTGATCGCCCGGGAAGTGCTGATGCGGCACCGCGCCGCTTTTCCGCCGCGCGCGGTCAACGGGCAGGCACTGCCTGCCGGCGGGCTCTATCAGTGGCGCGCCGACGGCGAGACGCACTTGTTCAACCCGGAGTCCATTCACCGCCTGCAGAAGGCGGTGCGCACCGCAAGCTACGCGACCTACAAGTCCTACGCCCGGCTGATCGACGATCAATCGCAGAATCTTTGCACCTTGCGCGGGCTGCTTGCGTTCAAGTCCGGCGATCCGATCCCGCTCGAGGAGGTCGAGCCGGCCGAATCCATCATGCGGCGTTTCAAATCGGGCGCGATGTCGTACGGCTCGATCAGCAAGGAGGCGCACGAGACGCTCGCGATCGCGATGAACCGCATCGGCGGAAAGAGCAACACCGGCGAGGGTGGCGAGGATCCCGAGCGCTACGCTGCGCTGCCGACCGGAGATTCGAAGAACTCCGCGATCAAGCAGGTCGCCTCCGGGCGGTTCGGCGTCACGAGCGAGTACCTGGTCAACGCCAAGGAGCTGCAGATCAAGATGGCCCAGGGGGCCAAGCCCGGCGAGGGCGGACAGCTGCCGGGCAACAAGGTCTATCCCTGGATCGCCAAGACCCGGCATACGACCGCGGGGGTCGGCCTCATCTCGCCGCCGCCGCATCACGACATCTACTCCATCGAGGATCTGGCCGAGCTGATCCACGATCTGAAGAACGGCAACCGCAACGCGCGGATCAGCGTGAAGCTGGTCGCCGAGGTGGGTGTCGGCACGATCGCGGCCGGCGTCGCCAAGGCGCATGCCGACGTGGTGCTCATCAGCGGGCACGACGGCGGCACGGGCGCATCGCCCCAGACCTCCATCCAGCATGCGGGCCTCCCCTGGGAGCTCGGACTCGCCGAAACCCACCAGACGCTGGTGCTGAACAATCTACGCAGCCGCATTGCCGTCGAAACCGACGGGCAGCTGAAGACCGGGCGCGATGTCGCCATCGCCGCGCTGCTCGGTGCGGAGGAGTTCGGCTTCGCGACGGCTCCGCTCGTCGCGATGGGCTGCATCATGATGCGCGTTTGTCATCTCAATACCTGCCCGGCCGGGGTGGCGACCCAGGATCCGCGCCTGCGCGAGCGCTTCGCGGGCACTCCCGAGCACGTCGTGAACTTCATGCGGTTCATCGCGCAGGATCTGCGCGAGATCATGGCGCAGCTCGGATTTCGCAGCGTGAACGAGATGATCGGACGCGTCGACCGGCTCGAGCCCAAGCAAGCCATCGATCATTGGAAGGCACGCGGCTTCGATTTCAGCAACATTCTCTACCAGCCCGATCTCGGCCCGGAGATCGGCCGCTACCGCCAGATCGATCAGGACCACGGCCTCGACAAGGCGCTCGACGTGACGACGCTCCTCGACCTCGCGCGTCCCGCCATCGAGCGCGGCACGAAAGTCGAAGCTCGTCTACCCATTCGCAACGTCAATCGCGTGGTCGGTACGATCACCGGCAGCGAGGTGACGCGCCGCTGGGGCGCGGCGGGGCTCCCCGAGGACACCATTCGCATCCACTTCGAAGGCTCGGCGGGCCAGAGCTTCGGTGCGTTCCTGCCGCGCGGCATGACCTTTCTCCTCGAGGGCGATGCGAACGACTACGTGGGCAAGGGGCTCTCCGGAGGCAAGCTCGTCATCTTTCCTCCGGCGAAGTCGAGCTTCCTGCCCGAGGAGAACATCATCATCGGCAACGTCGCCTTCTACGGCGCGACCGCCGGCGAGGCTTACATTCGCGGCATGGCCGGCGAGCGCTTCTGCGTCCGCAACAGCGGGCTCAACGCGGTGGTCGAGGCGGTCGGCGACCACGGCTGCGAGTACATGACGGGCGGCCGGGTGGTGGTGCTCGGGCCCGCGGGCCGCAACTTCGGTGCGGGCATGTCGGGCGGGGTCGCCTACGTGCTCGACGAGGGCGGCGATTTCCGCAGCCGCGTCAATCCGCAGATGGTCTCGATCGAGCCGCTCGAGGACGCAGAGGAGATCGGCGCGGTACGCGCGATGATCGAGCGCCACCTCGAGTACACCGGCAGCGCGCGTGCCGAGCGGTTGCTCGGGCGCTGGGAGAGCGCGGTCGCGCGGTTCCTCAGGGTGCTGCCCAAGGATTACGCGCGGGTCCTCGCCTGCATCCGGCGCGCGCACGAGCAAGGGCTCGCCGGGGACGAGGCGATCATGGCCGCGTTCGAGGAGAACGCGCACGATGTTGCGCGTGTCGGCGGGAATTGAGGGTGATGGGAAAACCAACCGGATTCATCGAGTACCTGCGGGAGTTGCCCGTCGATCGCGCACCCATCGAGCGGATCGGCGACTGGAAGGAGTTCCACTTCCACATGGACGAGCGGCGGCTGCGCCATCAGGCCGCGCGGTGCATGGATTGTGGGGTACCCTTCTGCCACACCGGGACCCTCCTCAATGGCGGGGCCTCGGGTTGTCCCGTCAACAATCTGATCCCCGAGTGGAACGACCTCGTCTATCGCGGCCTGTGGCGCGAGGCACTCGAGCGACTCTCGAAGACCAA
>JASHUC010000156.1 GCA_030040235.1 Gammaproteobacteria bacterium
GGGGCCGTGCGTGCTGCCGGCCTGCGGAGGCGTAGGCACTCAGTACACTCCCGCCGTCGGTTGGGCCCAGGCAATCCGCTACTACACGAGCGTGCTGCGCGATGCGCGGTTCGCCGGAAGCATCGCCGTGGCACACGGCGGGGATGCCTCGACGGCTGCGAACGGATTCTGGTCGGCCCTCAATGTCGCGACGACACAGCGTCTGCCCGTGCTCTTCGTCATCGAGGACAACGGTTACGGCATCTCCGTGCGATCGGAATGCCAGACCCCCGGAGGCAATATCGCGGCCAATCTCGGCTCCTTCCGCAACCTGCGGATTCTCGACACCGATGGGGCCGATCCACTCGCGACGGCCGCCTTCGTGCGTGAGGCCGTGGCGACGGTGCGCGAGGGTGCGGGCCCGGCGCTGCTGCGCGTATGCGTGCCGCGGCTGAGCGGGCATTCCGGACAGGACACCCAGACGTACAAGTCTCCCGCGGAGATCGCCGCGGAGCGGGCGCGCGATCCGCTCGTGCGGCTGCACGGACAAATCGTGCCGTCGGCCCTGAGCGAGGAGCGCTGGCGCAGCCTCACGCAGCGCGCCCATGCCGAGGTGCTCGAGGCGCTCGCGCGCGTCGAGCGGCAGGCCGCCCCCGACGGTGCACGCGCGCGGCGGTTCGTGTTCAGCGAGCCGCTCGAGGTGCAGTCGCAGGGGGGAATGCGCGGCGAAGGCCTCGAGCCTCCCGCGGGCAACGAGATCGCCGCGCCGGCCGGCCCCCGCCTCAACATGCTCACCGCCATCCGCCGCACCCTCGAGCACGAGCTCGCCGTGAACCCGCGGGTCGTCGTCTTCGGCGAGGACGTCGGGCGCAAGGGCGGCGTGCATGCGGCAACGCTCGGCTTGCAGGAAAAGTTCGGTTCCGAGCGGGTATTCGATACCAGCCTGTCCGAGGAGGGCATCATCGGCCGCGCCGTCGGCATGGCGCTCGCGGGCCTCGTTCCGGTGCCCGAGATCCAGTTTCGCAAGTACGCCGAGCCCGCGACCGAGCAGCTCGATGACTGCGGCACCCTGCGCTGGCGCACCGCGAACCGCTTTGCCGCCCCCATGGTGGTGCGCATGCCGGGCGGCTTCTCCCGCTGTGGCGATCCCTGGCACAGTCAGACGAACGAGGTGCAGTTCGCGCATGCCGTCGGCTGGCGGCTCGCGATCCCGTCGAATGCGGAAGATGCCGTCGGCCTGCTGCGCTCGGCGCTGCGCGGCAACGATCCGACCATTTTCTTCGAGCATCGTGCCATGCTCGATGGCGCATGGGCGCGCCGGCCGTACCCCGGCGACGATTTCGTCATACCGTTCGGCAAGGCGAGCATCGTGCGATGTGGCGCAGAGTTGACCGTCGTCACCTGGGGAGCCATGGTCGAGCGGTGCGAGCGGGCGGCGGAGGAATCGGCGGTCGAAGCCGAGGTGCTCGATCTGCGCACGCTCGTGCCGTGGGATCGAGACGCGGTGCTCGCCTCGGTCGCCAAGACCCGCCGCTGTCTCATCGTGCACGAGGACAATCTGACGGCCGGCTTCGGCGCCGAGATCGCCGCAACGCTCGCGCAGGAGGCGTTTTTCGATCTCGATGCGCCGATCGAGCGGCTCGCCATGGCGGATGTGCCGAGTCCTCACAGTCCACCGCTGCTCGAGTCGGTACTGCCCGGCGTGCCGCAGATCGTCGAATCGATCCGGCGCCTGGCGAGCCTTTGAAGCCATGAACGTCGAGGTTCGCGCACCCGCCGAGCACTCGGAGGGCACCCGCCCGCAGATCATCCGCTGGCTCAAGTCCGCGGGCGAGCGCGTCGTGCGGGACGAGCCGCTGATCGAGGTCGAGACGGACAAGGTCACGGTGGAAATCGCCGCACCCGCATCCGGTGTGCTGCGCGAGATCCTCAAGCGCGAGCACGAAGAGCTCGAGCCCGGTGAGCTGCTCGGCCGGATCGAAACGGACGGCGCTGCGCCGGCCGCGGGTCCTGCGAGCGCGGCTCGCACGAGCCCCGCCGTCAGACGGTTGCTCGCCGAGCGCGGCATCGAGCCCTCGGCAGTACCCGGGACGGGACAGGGCGGACGCATCACGGTCGGCGACGTGCTGCGGTACGTGCCTCGAGCTCGCGAGCCCGTCGCTGCACCCCGTGAGGCCACAGCCTGCGCGCGTTCGATTCCGCACTCGGCGCTGCGCAAGCGCATCGCCGAGCACATGGTAAGGAGCCTCGCGACGGCTCCGCACGTCACGAGCGTGTTCGAAGCCGACTTCTCGGCGGTGCTCGCGCACCGCGCTCGGCATCGCGATGCCTACGCGCGCGAGGGTGCGCCCCTCACGCTGACGGCCTATATTCTTGCCGCATGTGCCGGTGCGATTCGCGCCGTACCCGAGGTGAATGCCAGCTTCCGCGAGGAGGCGCTCGAGATCTTCGACCGGATGGATATCGGGGTTGCAACGGCGCTTCCCGAGCGCGGCCTCATCGTTCCCGTCGTGCGCAATGTCCAGCAGCTGAGCTTGCCGCAGATCGCACGTGAGCTCGGCCGTCTGGTGCGCCTCGCGCGCGAGGATCGCCTGGCGCCCGAGGATGTCCGCGGCGGAACGTTCACGATCTCGAATCACGGCGTGAGCGGGAGCGTGCTCGCTGCGCCGATCGTGATCAATCAGCCGCAGACGGCCATCCTCGGGGTGGGCAAGGTGGAGAAGCGCCCCGTCGTGATCGAGGAGGAGGGCGAGGAAGCTCGCGGCGAGACCGGCGCGCGGAGCGAGGCCGCGGGTCGCGAGCGCATCGTCGCCCGGCCCCGCGCTTACGTGACACTCACGATCGACCATCGCGTCATGGACGGTCATCGGGCCAACCGTTTTCTGGAAGTGCTGGTGCAGGAGCTCGAAACCTGGGCTCCCGATTGAGCGCGCGAAGATGCTGACGTTTCATTCACTGACCGTGCGCGACGTGCAGCCCGAAGCCGAGGACGCCGTGCGCCTCGTGCTCGAGGTGCCGCCGGCGGCGCAGCCGCTGTTTCGTGCCCGGGCAGGACAGCACATCGTGCTGCGGCTGCGGCTCGACGGGGCCGAGGTGCGCCGGACGTACTCCCCGGTCGGTGCGGCCGGAGAGCTGCCACTCACGCTCGGCATTCGCGTGCAGCCGGGCGGGCGCATTTCGCAGCACCTCGCCGGGCAGCTGCATCCGGGCGATTCGATCGAGGCGATGCCGCCCGGCGGCAGCTTCGGCACCGCCCTCGCTGGCGCAGGCACCTACGTGGCATTCGTCGCGGGGAGCGGAATCACCCCGGTGCTCTCGATCGTGCGTACGGCGCTCGCGGAGCAGCCCGAGGCGCGTGTGATCGTGTTCTACGGCAACCGCAGCGCCGCGCGCGCCATGTTCCTCGAGGATCTGCTCGCGCTGAAGGACCGCTACCTCGCGCGGCTCGCCGTTCACTTCATCATGAGCGCGGAGCCGCAGGAGACCGAGCTCCTCAATGGCCGCATCGACGGCGCGCGGGCCCGAGAGCTCGCGCGGAGATTCTTCGATCCGCTCGCCGTGCGTGCCTACTTTCTCTGCGGCCCGGGAGACATGATGGAGAAGGTGGGCGCGGAGCTGCGCGCGCTCGGGGTCGCGCCCGAGCGCCTTCACGCCGAGCACTTCACCGTGGGCGAGCGGCCTCAGGCTGCGACGGAAGCCGCGGCCGGCGCAGCTGCAGAACACGAGCACGAGCCCGCGCCGGCACCGGGGCGCACCGAAGTGACGGTGCTGATCGATGGGCGCCGGCGCACCTTCTCCATGCACACCGGTGAGGAGACGATCCTCGAGGCCGCGGCCCGCGCCGGGCTCGAGCTGCCCTACTCGTGCCGGGCGGGCGTGTGCGCGACGTGCCGCACGCAGCTCGTTCGCGGCAAGGTCCGGATGCGCGCAAACTACTCGCTCGAGGACTGGGAGCTCGAGCAGGGCTTCATTCTCGCCTGCCAGTCGCTCGCCGAGACGCCGCAGCTCGAGCTCGATTACGACGCGAGGTAAGGGCCGAGAATCCCATGCCAGATGCCTTTCTCTGCGATGCGATCCGTACGCCCTTCGGCCGCTACGGCGGGGCCCTCGCGCGCGTGCGCGCGGATGATCTCGCGGCGATCCCGCTGCGTGCGCTCATGGAGCGGCACGCGAAGGTGGACTGGGCGCGACTCGACGATGTGTATTACGGCTGCGCCAATCAGGCCGGAGAGGACAACCGCAACGTCGCGCGCATGGCGGTGCTGCTCGCGGGCCTGCCCGAGACGGTGCCCGCCGCCACCGTGAATCGACTCTGCGCCTCGAGCCTCGAGGCGGCCGCTCTCGGGGCACGCGCCATCCGCACCGGGGAGGCGGAGCTCGTCGTCGCGGGAGGCGTCGAAAGCATGAGCCGCGCCCCGTACGTCCTCGGCAAGGCGGAGAGCGCGTTCGCGCGCGGCGCGAAGCTCGAGGACACCACACTCGGCTGGCGGTTCGTCAATCCGGCGATTCAGGCCCGCTTCGGAATCGATTCCATGGCCGAAACGGCCGAGAACCTCGTCGCCGAGCGCCACATCGCCCGCGCCGATCAGGATGCCTTCGCGCTGCGCAGCCAGCAGCGTTATGCACGCGCGCGTGATCGCGAGTTCTTCAAGCGGGAGATCGTGCCGGTCAGCGTGCCGCAGGGGCGCGAGCCGCAGCGACTCGTCGCGGCGGACGAGCATCCGCGCCCGGATACGACGCTCGAGAGCCTCGCGAAGCTCAAGGGCGTGGTGCGGCCGGGAGGCTCGGTCACTGCCGGCAACTCCTCCGGGATCAACGACGGAGCCGCGGCGCTGCTGCTCGCGAGCGAGTCGGCGGCGCATCGCTACGGGCTCGAGCCGCGGGCGCGGATCCTGGCGTGCGCGGTCGCGGGGGTCGCTCCGCGCATCATGGGAATCGGTCCGGTGCCGGCGACCCGCAAGCTCCTCGCGAGAACCGGGCTCGCGCTCGAGGATTTCGCCGCGATCGAGCTCAACGAGGCCTTTGCGGCGCAGTCGCTCGCGGTGCTGCGCGAGCTCGGCCTGCCGGATGATGACGAGCGGGTCAACCCCAACGGAGGGGCGATCGCACTGGGACATCCGCTTGGGGCGAGCGGCGCGCGACTGCTGGCAACGGCGCTCCATCAGCTCGAGGCGACCGGCGGGCGGCGCGCGCTTTGCACCATGTGCATCGGCGTGGGTCAGGGCATCGCACTCGTCCTCGAGCGCGTTTGAGAGGCGAGATGCGGCTGCAAAGCTTCGTGGCGGGCCGCTGGCAGACGGGATCCGGAGCGGGCGTCGGCCTCAAGGACGCCACGAGCGGGGAGCTCGTCGCGGAGGCCACGACGGGCGGCATCGACGGGCGCGCCAGCCTCGAGCACGCGCGCGCCGTGGGCGGCCCAGCCCTGCGGCGGCTCACCTTCCACCAGCGCGCCGCCCTGCTCAAGGAGCTCGCCAAGCGACTCACGGAGCAGAAGGAGGAGTTCTACGCACTCTCCTACGCGACCGGAGCGACGCGCGCGGATTCCTGGATCGATATCGACGGCGGAATCAGCACCTTGTTCGTCTATGCGAGCAAGGGCCTGCGCGAGCTGCCCGACGACCACATTTACGTGGACGGCGCGCTCGAGACCCTCTCGAAGAGCGGCGCATTCGTGGGGCAGCACGTGTGCGTGCCGCTCGAGGGCGCCGCGATCCACATCAACGCTTTCAACTTTCCGGTCTGGGGCATGCTCGAGAAGCTCGCTCCGGCGCTGCTCGCGGGAATGCCGGCGATCGTGAAGCCCGCGACCGCGACCTGCTATCTCACCGAGCGAGTCTTCCGGCGCATCATCGAATCGGGCGTGCTGCCCGAGGGTGCGGTGCAGCTCCTTTGCGGCGGGATCGGCGATCTGCTCGACCACGTCGACTGCCAGGACGTGGTGTCGTTCACCGGCTCGGGCGCCACGGCGCGCAAGCTGCGCCTGCATCCGGCGCTCGGCGCGAGCGCCGTGCGGCTCATCGCGGAGACCGATTCGCTCAACTCCTCGATCCTGGGGCCCGATGCGCGTGCCGGCACCTCCGAGCTCGACCTGTTCGTGCGCGAGGTCGTTCGCGAGATGACCGTCAAGGCGGGTCAGAAGTGCACCGCCATTCGCAAGGCGATCGTGCCGCAGAGCGAGCTCGCAGAGGTCGTCGAGGCGCTGCGCGGGGCGCTCGGGAAGGTCGTGGTCGGCAATCCGCGCCTCGAGCAGGTCGGCATGGGACCGCTCGCCACGCTCGCCCAGCGGCGCGAGGTGAACGAGCAGCTCGCAAAGCTCAGCCGCGAGGCGCAGACCGCGTGCGGCGGCTCATCGCCACCGGCGCTGCTCGATGCGGATGCCGAGCGGGGCGCTTTCGTTGCGCCGACGCTGCTCTATTGCCGCGATTCGGGCGCAGCGCGCGCCGTGCACGCCGTCGAGGCATTCGGCCCGGTGTGTACGGTGCTTCCGTACCGCGATCTGGAGGAGGCCATCGCCCTGGCGCGCCGCGGCAGCGGCAGTCTAGTCGGGTCGGTCTTCACGGCCGATGAGCCGGCGGCCGCGCGGCTCGTCCGCGGGCTTGCGCCGTTTCATGGCCGGCTGCTCGTCGTGAATCGCCACTGCGCCAGGGAGTCGACCGGCCACGGCTCCCCGCTTGCGCACCTCGTGCACGGAGGGCCGGGCCGCGCAGGCGGGGGCGAGGAGATGGGCGGCATACGGGGTGTGCTGCACTACATGCAGCGCACCGCCGTGCAAGGCACTGCGGATGTGATCGGCGCGGTGACGGGGCGATACACCCGCGGTGCGCGCGAGCTCGACCCGGGCATGCACCCGTTCCGCAAGTCATTTCATGAGCTCGCGATCGGTGACACCTTTCGCAGCGGCGAGCGCGAGGTGACGCTCGAGGACATCGAGGCGTTCGCGGCTCTCACCGGAGACCGCTTCTACGCGCACATGGACGAGGCAGCCGCCCGCCGCAATCCGTTCTTCGGCGGCCGCGTCGCGCACGGCTACTTCCTCATCGCCGCCGCCGCGGGACTGTTCGTCGAGCCCGCCTACGGCCCCGTGCTCGCCAACTACGGACTGGAGGGGCTGCGGTTCGTCAAACCCGTCAAGCCGGGCGACCGGATCAAGGTGCGCCTCACGTGCAAAGAAAAATCGCTGCGTGCGCAGAAGGGCTACGGCGAGGTGCGCTGGGACACCGAGATCACCAACCAGGACGGGGCGGTCGTCGCGAGCTACGAGGTGCTCACGATGGTGAGCGAGCAGACGGAAGCGCCACGGACAGCTCGAGCACCTCGTGACCCTGCGCACGATCGAGATTGATGTGCACGGCCTCCGGGTCGACGTTGACGTATTTGCGAATCACCTCGAGCAATTCCCTGCGCAGCAGCGGCAGGTAGTCCGGGCCGCCCCGCGCGCTGCGCTCCTGCGCGACGATGATGCGCAAGCGCTCCCGCGCGACGTGCGCGGAGGGGGGGGTACGGCGGAACAGGTCGAGAAGCCGCACGTCAGGTACCGAACAGCCGGGCGAGCAGACCCCTGCGCGGCTCCTCGACGAAGCGCAGCGGAAGCGTCTCACCGAGCAGCCGCCCGACCGCGTCCTGATAGGCGTGCGAGACGATGCTCTCCTCGTTCATGATGACCGGGGTGCCGGCGTTCGAGGCCGTCAGAACGTCCGCCGACTCGGGTATCACGCCGACCACGTCGAGTCCGAGAATCTCCTTCACGTCCCCGACGCTCATCATCTCGCCGGTCGCGACCCGGCGCGGACTGTAGCGGGTAAGGAGCAGATGCTCCTTGACCCCGCCGTTGCCCTGCTCGGCGCGTTGGGTCTTGCTGGCGAGCAACCCGAGGATGCGATCCGAGTCGCGCACCGAGGAGACCTCGGGATTCACCACGACGATCGCGCGGTCGGCGAAATACATCGCGAGGTGCGCGCCCTTCTCGATGCCCGCGGGCGAGTCGCACAGGACGAAGTCGAAACCGTCGGCCGCGAGCTCATCGAGCACCCGCTGTACGCCCTCGGCCGTCAGGGCCTCCTTGTCGCGGGTCTGCGATGCCGCGAGCACGTAGAGGTTCTCGAGACGCTTGTCGCGAATGAGCGCCTGCTTGAGCGTGCAGTCGCCGTGGATGACGTTGACAAAGTCGTAGACCACGCGCCGCTCGCAACCCATGATCAGATCGAGGTTGCGCAGCCCGATGTCGAAATCGATGAGAGCCACGCGCTTGCCGCGGCGTGCGAGGCCGCAGCCGATGCTGGCCGATGTCGTCGTCTTCCCGACGCCTCCCTTGCCCGAGGTCACCACGATGATTTCCGTCAATGCTCAATCTCCCACACGGATGCGCTTCAGCCGCCGATGCGCGCGAGCCGCAGATCGTTTCCATCGAGCCACGCCTGTACGGCGCGGCCGGCGATGTCGCCGGGGATCGTCTCGAAGACTCGAAAGACTCCGGCGATCGATACGAGCTCGGCATGAAAGTCCTGACAGAACACCCGTGCGGTCGTGTCGCCCTGCGCGCCGGCCAGGGCGCGGCCGCGCAGAGGTCCGTACACATGCACGCAGCCATCGGCCATGACCTCGGCGCCTGCGCCGACGCCTGCGGTCACGACGAGGTCGCGCTGGCGGGCGTAGACGCGCTGCCCCGAACGCACGGGCTGCCGCTGGATGAGCGTGTGCCCGAGCTCCGACTCCGGCGCCGGAGAATCTGCGGGCTGCAGCACCGGAGGCGGCTTGCTCGGCGCGCGAAATTGCGGCAACACCGGTAGCTCCAGGGCGCGTGCGAGCGGCTCGACGAAGGGTGCACCGCTCACCAGGCCGACCGGCAGCATGCCCGCGCGGCGCACGGCCTCGATCACGGCGCGCACCTCGACTGCCCCGGGCGGCGTCTCGACCAGGCTCAGGTCCAAACCGACGGCGGTGCGCTCGAAGAACCGCGGCGCGGTCGCCACCCGCCCCGTGAGCTCATCGAGAATCGCGCCGGGGTCGATGGTGCGCAGGCGCAGCTGCGCGAGATCGAGCGGTCCAAACCGGATCTCGAGTGGCAGCGCCTCTCTCGGCTTCGTCTCCTTCGGCTCAGCTCTGTTTGCCTTGGTCCGGCTTCCGAACACCGTGCGAGACCCTGCGCCGTTGCGGCGCGCGTACCCGGAAAGCCGCGCAGTGTACTCGCCCTGAATGACAGCGCCAACGCGCGAACCCCGTCCTCGCTCAACCCTGCGGCGCCGGAGGCGTGCGCCGGTGCGCTTTCGGCTCCTCATCCTCGAGCGCGGCCCCGATGCGCGCGAAGATCGCGCGCACTTTCGCCGTCGCTCCTGCGGTGTCGCGCTCGCGAAGTCTCGCACAGAGCGCCCTGTGCAGCTCGATGAGAGGCTTGAGCCCGCCTCCCTTGCGCACGAGCTGCCGCAGAGTGACACGACCGCGCACGTCCCAGTTCAGAGACTCCCAGGCGTAGAGAAATGCGCGGTTGCCGCTCGCTTCGATGAGTTGCCGGTGGAAGGCGAGTGCGCTGTCGATGTAGCGCTCGGGCTCGCCTTGCGCGGCGGCGCGCGCCATCTGTCGGACATGCTCCTCGAGCTCCTCGAGCAGCGCGCCGGCGACGGGCGAGGCGAGCTCGACGGCGCGTTCCTCCATCATGCTGCGCAGCTCGTACGACTCGCGCATCTCCTTGAGGTCTGCGCCGCGCACTCGTGTGCCGCGGAAGCGCTCGCTGGTGACGAGCCCCGAGCCCTCGAGCTCGCGCAGCGCCTCGCGAATCGGCGCCTGGCTCACGTTGAACTCGCGCGCGAGCGTGAGCTCCTTGAGCTGCATACCGGCCGGATAGGTCCCATCGAGGATCCGCTCGACGAGCACGTCGCGGATGCGATCGCGCATGCAGGTGCGCTTGAGCTCGGAGCTCCTCACTGACGCGCGACCCGGTCGAGCTGGGCCCGGGTCCAGCCGCCGCCGGTGGCGCGCACGAGCGCAACCGCGGCATTGAGCTCGGCAACGCGCGCAGCGAGCACGGCCTGCTCGGCTTGCAGGGCCGCGGTGTGAGTGGTCGTCACCTCGATGTAGTCGGCCACACCGGCCGCGTAACGCTCGTCCGAGTGGCGGGCGGAGCTCTCCGCCGACTTCGCTGCGGCCCGATCGGCCGTGAGCTCGTCGGCGAGGTGATGCCAGGTCGCGAGTGCGTCCTCGACCTCCTGGTAGGCGGTGAGCGTCGTCTTGCGGTAGCCGGCGACCGCCTGATCGTAAGCGGCCCACGCCTGGCGGTCGCCGGCGATACGCGCCCCGGCATCGATGAGCGGCAGCTCACCGGTCGGGCCGAGTGACCACATGCGGCTCGGCGCCGCGAGCCAGCGGGATGCGCCGGTGCTCTCGAATCCGGCGATTCCGCTCAAGCTGAACACCGGGAACCACGCGGCTCTCGCGACGCCGATCTGCGCGTTGGCGGCGGCGACGTTGCGCTCGGCTGCGGCCACATCGGGCCGGCGCTCGAGCAGCGTCGAGGGCAAGCCGGGCGCGATCGGCGGAGGAGCGCCCGCGAGCGCCCCGGGGGCCAGGCCGAAGTTGGACGGAGGCACACCGACCAGCACGGCGATGGCGTGCTCGAGCTCGGCGCGCTCGAGGCGGACGGAGGCAAGGTCACTGCGCGCGTTCTGCCGCAGCGTGTCGGCCTGGTCCACGTCCGTTGCCGCGGCAATCCCCTCCTCGTAGCGATTGCGGGTGAGCTCGTAGGCACGGTCGTAGTCCTTGAGCGTCGACTCCAGCAGCTGCGTCGTGGCATCGGCGCCGCGCAGCGAGAAGTAATCGCTCGCGAGCTGCGCTTGCAGGGAGAGCCGCACGGATGCGAGGTCGGCAGCGCTCCCTTCGGCCTGTGCGCCGGCCGCGGCAGCCTGGTTACGCAGCCGGCCGAAGAGGTCGATCTCCCACGACAGATCGAGCCCGGCGAGGAAATCGTTGTACGTCGCGGGCTTGTTGCCGAAGATCCCCGCGAGCGGCGCATTGCCCGAGACACGCTCGCGCGTCGATGAGGCGCTCGCACCGACGGTCGGGAACAAGTTCGAATGAGCGCCGAGGGCAGCCGCGCGCGCCTCGCCATAGCGCGCGACGGCGGCGCGGAGGTCCGGATTCGATTGCGCGAGCCTGCGCTCGAGCTCGTTCAGCGTCGGCTCGTCGAAGGCAGTCCACCACTCGCCGCGCGGGGCGGCGTCGGCCGGCAGGGCGGGCATCCAGTCGCCCGCCTCCTTGAACCGGGCGACGGCCGGGGCCTCGGGGGGCGTGTAGCGGGGCGCGAGCGAGCACGCGCCGAGCAGGGCGGCCGCGCCGCAGGCGAATGCGCGGGCGGCTCCACCCCGCGGGGCGCGGATGCGCGCGTGGCTCATGACTTCGCCACCTCACGCGGTACGGTTCGCTTGACGACGCGCACCGCCGCTCCCGCGGTGAG
>JASHUC010000157.1 GCA_030040235.1 Gammaproteobacteria bacterium
GGCGGTGCTGTTCGCGCTGCCCACGGTGTACGGCGAAGACCCCGCGATTCAGATGCAACGCCGGGACCACAATCCCGAGACGACCGCGACCGAGCAGTCGGTCGAGCAGACCCTCACCGCCCAGAGCGTTCACTTCACCAAGACCTACCTCGAAGACGGGCGGCTCATGATTCGCTTCCCGAGCGTGGCCGAGCAGCTGAAGGGCCGGGACGCCGTCACGAACAAGTTCACCGACCAGAACCTGATCGCGCTCTCCTTCGCCCCGCGTATGCCCTCGGTGCTGCGCGTGCTTGGCCTGAAGCCCATGCCGCTCGGGCTCGACCTTCGCGGCGGCCTGTACCTGTTGTATCAGGTCGATGTGCAGAGCGCCGTCCACCAGCTGCTCGACGGTTACAATCAGGATATCCGCCGCGCGCTCACGGCGGCCAACCTGCCCTTCACCGATGTCACGCTCATCGCCGCCAACGGCGACACCGATCAGAACGGGCTACGCATCACGCTCCCCGCGGGCGCGGACGTCGCTGCCGTGCGCGACCTCGTCGCGAAGACCGTTCCGGATTTCCAGGTCTCCGTGGCGAGCCTCCCGAGCGGGCGTGCGGTCGAGGGCTTCCTTCCGCCCGCGAAAGTGCGCGAGCGCGAGGATTACGCGATCGAGCAGAACCTGACGACGCTGCGCAACCGGGTGAACGAGCTCGGCGTCGCCGAGCCGATCGTGCAGCGCCAGGGGCTCGACCGCATCAACGTGCAGCTGCCCGGCGTGCTGAATTCCGCCGAGGTGAAGGACATCCTCGGCAAGGTCGCGACGCTCGAGTTCCGGCTGGTCGACGTGACCGGCAACCCCTACGAGGCCGCCCAGACCGGAATCGCCCCACCCGGCACCAAGCTCTATCACCTGTCGACCGAGCTCGGCGGGGCGCCGATCCTGCTCAAGCGTGAGCTCATCGCCACGGGCGATGAGCTCACGACGGCCAACTTCAGCACGACGCAGGACGGACCCACGGTCAACATCCGGCTCGATGCACGCGCCGGCGATCGCATGCTCGAGACGACCCGCAACAACCTCAACCGGCCGATGGCCGTCGTGTACATCGAGAAGCGTCCCGAGACCAAGATCGTCGATGGCAAGCAGGTCACGCGTATCGTGACGGACGAGAAAGTCATCAACGATGCGACCATCAAAGGGGTGTTCGCCAACCAATTCATGATTACCGGAATGAACGCCGGTGAGGCCCGCGACCTCGCGCTGCTCCTGCGGTCGGGCTCCCTGGCCGTGGATATCTATCCGGTCGAGGAGCAAGTGGTCGGCCCGAGCCTCGGCCAGGACAACATCGACAAAGGTATCGATGCGCTCGTGATCGGCATGTTGGGCGTATTCATCTTCATGGCCATCTATTACCGGATTTTTGGCCTGGTGGCCGATGCGGTGCTCGCTTCGAACGTCGTGCTGCTCACGGCGCTGCTCGCGATGTTCCACTCCACGCTGTCGCTGCCCGGTATCGCCGGCATCATCCTCACCGTCGGCATGGCCGTCGACGCCAACGTGCTGATCTACGAGCGCATCCGCGAGGAGCTGCGCAACGGGGTCTCTCCGCAGACCGCGATTCGAGCCGGCTTCGATAAAGCCTTCTCGGCGATCGCCGATTCCAACATCACGGCGCTCTTCGCGGGCGTGGTGCTGTGGGTGCTCGGCACCGGACCCATCCGCGGATTCGCGGTGGTGCTGACGCTCGGCATCGCCACCTCGATGTTCACGGCCCTGATGGGGAGCCGCGCGCTCGTCACGCTGCTCTATGGCGGGCGTCGCAAGCTTGCGCGCCTTTTGATCTAAGACCGCGCTCTCCGCGGGGGTTCATTCTTGGAATTCTTCCACAAGCCGACCAGCTTCCCGTTCATGGCCACCCGCAAGGTGTGGTACGCGCTGTCGATCGTTCTCATGATCACTTCGATCGTCTTGCTCGCAACGCGCGGACTCAATCTCGCGATCGACTTCACCGGCGGCGTCACGATCGAGGCGACGTTCCCGCAGGCCGCCAATACCGATGCGGTTCGGACCCACCTTGCGGCCGCGGGCTTTCGCAACCCGGAGGTCGAGAACTTCGGCTCCGCGCGCGACATCATGATCCGCCTGCCTCCCGAGGGGCAGCAGAACGGGACTGAGATTCGCACCAAGGTCGATGCGGTGCTCAAGTTGGTCGATCCACGCGCCGATATTCGCAGCGTCGATGTGGTCGGTCCGCAGGTGGGCGGTGAGCTCGAGCGCAGCGCCGGCTGGGCGCTCGGCTTCACGCTGCTACTGATCTTCGGGTATATCGCCTTCCGCTTTCATACCTGGCGGCTGTCGCTCGGAGCGATCGTCGCCGTCATTCACGATCCGGTGCTCGTGCTCGGGATCTTCGCGTTCGATCGCACCTCGTTCGATCTGGCGGTGGTCGCGGCCGTGCTGGCGGTCGTCGGGTACTCGCTCAACGACACGGTCGTCGTCTTCGACCGTATCCGCGAGCGCTTCCATGTCAACCGGCGTCTTCCCTCCGCAACGGTGCTCGACCAGTCGATCAATCAGACGCTTTCCCGCACCATCATGACGAAGGTGGTCACGGCGATCGTGGTCGTTGCGCTGCTGCTGCTCGGCGGGCCCGTGCTGCGCGGCTTCTCCGAGGCGCTCCTGATCGGCATCCTCGCCGGGACGTACTCCTCGATCTACATCTCGAGCGCGATCGCGCTCGACTGCGGGCTCACCGCGGAGCACATCTTCCCCACGGTGAAGAAGACGGCCGTCGACCACCTGCCTTAGTGTCGCGGGAAGCAGTGTCGCGGGAAGCGAGCGGCTCAGAGCTCGCGCAGATCCTCCGGCACGTGCGGCGCGAGCGCCGCGATGAGGGCGGCGTAAACCTTGGGGTTGCCTGCGACGATGTTGCCGCCCTGGCGATACTCGCCGCCGACGAGTGTGCCCGTGCGGCCTCCCGCCTCCTGGATCAGCAGCGTGCCGGCAGCGGTGTCCCAGGCGGAGAGGCCGATCTCCCAGAACGCATCCACGCGCCCGGCGGCCACGTATGCCAGATCGAGGGAGGCCGCGCCGGGCCGGCGGATGCCCGCCGCCGTTTGCATGGCGACCTTGAGCATGGCGAGGTAGGCATCGAGGTACTTGAGGTTGGCGCGATAAGGAAAGCCCGTCGCAACGAGCGCCGACTCGAGCGTGCGCTGGCGGCTCACACGGATGCGATGGTTGTCGAGGTGTGCGCCGGCGCCGCGCGAGGCCGTGAACAGTTCCTGGCGCATGGGATCGTAGACGACGGCGTGCTCGAGCCGGCCGCGCTGCTGGCAGGCGATCGATACCGCGAAAACCGGAAAGCCATGCAGAAAGTTGGTCGTGCCATCGAGCGGATCGATGATCCACACCGTATCCGCCGAGCCGCTCTTGCCGCTTTCCTCGGCGAGAAAGGCATGGTCCGGGTAGGCGCGGTGGATGACGGCGATGATCTCGCGCTCGGCCGCGCGGTCCACCTCGCTCACGAAATCGTTGTGTCCCTTCGCGGAGACCTGGATTCCCTCGATGCGCGTGAGGCTGCGGACGATGAGCTCGCCCGCGCGGCGCGCGGCACGGACGGCGATATTGAGAAGGGCATGCACGTTGTATATTAGACCATGGTTGATATCCGTATCGTGCTCGTCGATACCTCGCACCCGGGCAATATCGGCGCCGCGGCGCGTGCCATGCGGAACATGGCACTCGAGCAGTTGGTGCTCGTGCGTCCCAAGCGCTTCCCGGACCCGCAGGCGACGGCGCGCGCCTCGGGAGCCGAATCGGTGCTGCGAGGTGCGCGCCGCACGGCGACGCTTGCCGAAGCCATTGCCGGATGTGGCTACGTTGCAGCGACCACCTCGCGCGAGCGCGACCAGAACTTCCGCGTGCTCGATGTGCGCGAGGCCGCCTCGCGAATCCTCCAGGAGGCGACCCGGGCCCCCGTCGCCGTGCTGTTCGGTGCCGAGCGTACCGGGCTCACCAATGAGGATCTCGAGCAGAGCCACGCGCTCGTCGGCATCCCGGCCGACCGGGGCTACCCGTCGCTCAATCTCGCCATGGCCGTGCAGATCGTGGCGTACGAGCTGTATCGGGCGCGGCCGGCTCCCGGAGCCGGGCAGCGCTCCGCAGCCGTCCCGCTCGCGAGTCCCGAGGACATGGAGCGCCTCTACGCCCATCTCGCCGAGGTGATGGAGGAAGTGCAGTTTCGCGATCGAACCCAGAGCGGCACGAATCTGATGAGTCGCATCCGGCGCTTTCTGCAGCGCGCCGAGCTCGATCAGAACGAGGTGAACATCGTGCGCGGACTGCTCACCGCGGTGCAGGGGCGGCGCCGCCCCGCCGGCGCACCAGGCGCCGCGCCGCACGCGAATGGACCGTGAACCGGAACCAATGAGGCCTCCGGTCTATCTCGATTACGCCGCGAGCACCCCGGTCGACCCGGAGGTCGCCCGGGCGATGATGCCGTGTCTCGCCGCCGAGGGAGCCTTTGCGAATCCCTCCTCGACTCACGCACTCGGACGTGCGGCGGCGACCCTCATCGAGCAGGCGCGCGAACAGGTCGCCGCGCTGATCGGTGCCGAGCCCGAGGAGATCGTCTTCACCTCGGGCGCGACCGAGTCGAACAATCTTGCCGTACTCGGCCTCGCGCGCGCCAATGCGGACCGCGGCCGTCACATCGTCACCTCGCGCATCGAGCACAGTGCGGTGCTCGATCCCTGCCGGCGGCTCGAGCGCGAGGGGTTCCGCGTGACGTACCTCAACTGCGATGCGGCCGGGCGCATCGATCCGCAGCGCGTGGGCGCTGCGCTCGAGCCCGATACCGTCCTCGTCTCGATCATGCACGTCAACAACGAGATCGGCGTGATCGAGGACGTGGCGGCGATCGGCGCGATCTGCCGCGGCCGCGGGGTCGCCTTTCATACTGATGCTGCGCAAAGCGCCGGCCGGGTGAATCTCGACCTCGGGAGCTTGCCGATCGATCTGCTCTCCCTCACCGCTCACAAGCTCTACGGTCCGAAGGGCATCGGAGCGCTCTACGTCCGCAAGGCCGCGCGCGGCCTGCTCAAGCCGCAGAGCTTCGGCGGCGGTCAGGAGCGCGGCCTGCGCCCGGGTACGCTGCCGACGCATCAGATCGTCGGCTTCGGCAAGGCTGCGGAGCTCGCGGCGGGTCGCCTCAGCAGCGACCATGCGCGTCTGGCTGCGCTTCGGGATCGCTTGTGGAGCGGGATCGCGCGCTGCGGCGGCGTGCAGCTCAACGGGGAATCCGCCCCGCGAGTGCCGCAGATCCTCAACGTGTTCTTCGAGGAGGTGGACGGCGAGAGCCTCGTCGCGGCCCTCAGCGGCCTCGCCCTCTCCACCGGCTCGGCC
>JASHUC010000158.1 GCA_030040235.1 Gammaproteobacteria bacterium
CCGTGGCGGGCGAACGGATCCTCGATGTGGGCTGCGGCGATGGCGTGCTCACCCACAAAGTCGCTGCGGCCGGCTGCTCCGTCGTCGGACTCGATTCGAGTCCGCAGCTCGCCGCGGCCGCGCGAGGTCTTGGACTCACGATCATCGAGTCGAGCGCCCAAGAGATGACGCTGGCGCACGAATTCGATGCGGTCTTCAGCAATGCAGCCCTTCACTGGATGAAGGATGCGGGTCGAGTCGTGCGCAACGTCGCGCGGGCGCTGCGCCCTGGCGGCCGCTTCGTCGCCGAGATGGGCGGGTACGGCTGTATCGAGACCATCCGGCGCGCCCTGATCGATGAGCTCGATCGTCGCGGGCTCGACGGCGAGGCGGCGGACCCGTGGTACTTTCCGACGCCCGCGCAGTATGCGGCTCATCTGACGGCGGCCGGGTTCGAGGTTCCCTACATCGAGCTCATCCCGCGCCCGACACCGGTGCCCGACATGATGGGCTGGCTCACGACCTTCGCGCATTCTTTCACGGCGCCACTTCCCGAGCCCGAGCGCTTGGGCTACCTCGAGCGCGTGCGTGATCGCATCGAGCCGCAGTTGCATGCGGCAAGCGGAACCTGGACGGCCGATTACGTCCGGCTGCGCTTCAAGGCGGTGCTGCCTGGGAACGGGCGGTGAGCCTCGAATATCGCAAGCCGCCGGGGGATCCGGCAGCTCTGTATGCGGCGCTCTATGCCGGTGAGGTCGTCCGCTTCTCCAATCTCCCGCGGATGCAACCGCTCGTGGCGTTCACCCGCGCATTCGTCGAGGAGCGCCTCGCTCCGCATCCGCCGGTGGAAATTCAACGGCACATGGATGCGCGCGAGCTCGCGGGCCAGCTGAGCCGCGTGCAGGGTGAGTACTCGCGCTCACCGGAGGTCAAGCGGCTCTGGCGTGAGCTCTTCGAGGACATCGGTCTCGATCCCCACGACACGGCGCGCGATCGGCTCGTGCTGCGGTTCCAGGTGCACAGTGAGCCCGCGTCTCCCGCGCCCTGGGCACGCAGCACGGCCACCGTCGGATTCCATCGCGATAGCTGGGGGACGAATCTTGCCGCGCAGGTCAACTGGTGGGCGCCTGTATGGCCGATCAGCGCCGGGCGCACCTTTGCCATCCATCCGCAGCTCTGGGACATACCCATTGCGAACAACAGCGCCGGATTCGATCTAGCCGAGGTCATGCAAAGAGTGCGCACGGCACCCGAGACGTTGGGTCGAGGCGAGCTGGCGCCACGCCCGACGGAGCCGATCGACGGGCAGGCCGGCGTCCCGGTGGTGCTCGCGCCGGGCGAGATCATCGCCTTCTCGAGTGCTCATGCCCACGTCGGCGTGCCCAACCACACGGGGCTGATGCGCATCTCCCTGGAGACGCGCACCGTCTCGATCAGCGACGTCCGCGCGCGTCGCGGGGCACCGAATGTCGATGGCGCGGGGCGCTGGGTGGCTCCGGGGCTGTTCCGCCGTCTGAGCGACGGTGAACCCCTCAACGGCATCCTCGGGTGTGAGCGGCTGGTCGCCCGCGCGCTCTGGTAAAACCAAGACTGTCGAATTCTCGTCCCGTCGCTCGTCGTGAATGCGGGGAGCCGCCTGCGGTTGCGCCGTATGGGAGATACGCCGGTGATTACGATTTCCGCTTTCTGCTCGGTTCCTGAGTTCGCTCGGGGTCAGGTTCGCGATCTGCGCGTGCGCTGGGCGCTCGAGGAGGCCGGCCTCGACTATCGAACGCGCCTTCTGGCTCACTTGCAGGACCTGAAGAGCGCCTAGCTGCCCGACTTGCGATTCGGGGCAAAAAGCGTGGAGACTGGGTCGTATGCCGACCCAGCTCTCTCATCGGACCCGCCTGCCGGGTTGGGTCGCGGATCTCTCGGTGGCTCTGGAAAGCGGGGCCTGCCGCCAATTCGTCCTCTTCGGGAACGTGCACGATCAGCTCGCCATCGATGGGCGATTCGTCGGTGTGGACCGCTTCATCCAGGATGAGATGCTGAGTGCCACCGATGTGATCTTCAGCTACGACCTCGGCAACGGGCTCACGGTCGAGCGTGGCGAGAAATGTCTTGCGCAATGGGTGCCCTCGGTGATGCGGACGCTCCCTCAGCAACCGCTCGAGGCCGTACGCTTCGTCAGCCGCTACTTGCGCTACCTCGGCAATCTCGCGGCGGTCAGACGCGGTGATATCCCGAGCGTCGCGATTCTGATCCGCGGTGTCGACCAGCTGCTGCCGGTGGACGGAACCGGCTTCGAGCACAGCAGCCTCGTGTACCTGGTGCGCGAGTGGGGACTCGCGATGCCGTTCTCCCAGTTGCCCTTCGTCAGCCTGCTCATCGCAGATAACCTGACGGACCTCGCGCCCCTCATCGTGTTCTCGCCCCAGGTGAAGGTCGTGCGTATCCCGCTGCCGTCCGCGGATGAGCTTCAGGCAGCGTTGCTCCTCCTGCAGCAGGAACACCCCCGGACGATCGCGACGGGCACGGATCTTCCCGCCCTTGCCGCGGCGGTGAGCGGGGTATCGGTCAACACCCTGCAGCAGATGACCAAGCTCCGTGCACACAGCCGGCAGAGTCTGCATTCGGATGACTTCGCGACTCTCAAGAAGGAGATGGTCGAACGGGACGCTCCCGGGCTCATAGAGTTTCTGGAATCGAATCGGACGCTCGAGGACTACCACGGCCAGGAGGGCCTCAAGCAGTGGTTGCGCCAGGACATCGCGTTGTGGCGCCTCAACGATCTCAAGGCGCTGCCCATGGGGTACTTGCTGTCGGGTCCGATCGGCACCGGCAAGACCTTTCTGGTCGAGTGCCTCGCCGGAGAGGTCGGTGTGCCGATCCTCAAGCTGAAGAACTTCCGCGACAAATGGATCGGCTCGAGCGAAGCCAATCTCGAGAAAGTCTTCCGCCTCATCCGCGCCCTCGGGCGCTGCATCGTCTTCATCGATGAGGCGGATCAGACGCTCGGACGGCGCGATTCCGGACTGGGCGACAGCGGCCTTTCGGGACGGCTCTACTCGATGGTCGCCCAGGAGATGTCGGATACGGCCAATCGCGGCAAGGTCATGTGGGTATTTGCCTCCTCGCGCCCCGATCTCATCGAAGCAGACTTGAAGCGGCCCGGCCGCATCGATGTGAAAATCCCGATCTTGCCGGCGACCCGTATCCATGCGGCTGCGCTGATCGCCGCACTCGCTCGGCGCTACGGATTGCAGGTCTCCGAAACCGACGTGCGCGAGCTTGCACCCGTGCTGCCCGAGCTGCTGACCCCCGGAGCCGCCGAGGCCCTGGTCGTCAAGGCCTATCGCGTGGCGCGAACACAGAACGTGCCACCCGCAGAGGCACTTGCGCGAAGCTTCGAGGGCTATCAGAGCGCGGTGCCGCAGGACGTGCTCGAGCTGCAGATGCGGCTCGCGATCCGCGAGGCGACCGACCTGGCGTTCGTGCCGGAGGAACTGCGGCACCTCGCCGCCGAGGACGGAAGAGAGGCGTGACTCAGCGCCGCTGCCAGGCCATGAGGGCCTGCACGTCGCCTTCCGAGACGACTCGCGCCGACTCTTCGCCGGGTTGAATGTCGAGCATTTGACGCGCCTCGATGAGCGTCGGAACAAGAATTCTCACGTCGCCCGGTCGTGGCACGGCGGGGCTCACCGTATTGGGCGCATGAGCGGGGAACACGGTGACCTCTCCCGCCAGAACCGTGAGCTCCATCGCGTTCTTTCCGGTCAGCCGAACGTCAAACGTAGCCGCCTGCGTTTCGAACGCACGCCCGGCGGCCTCGAAGTGGAAGGGCCGATGCGACTCGTGAGCGACGGTGAAGGCGGCCTCGCCCCGCGTGAGCTGTACGGCACGGACGTGCTCGGAGTAGAGGACGAGCATCCGTGTCCCGCGATTCATGACGACACGCGTCCCATCGGTGAGCCCTACACGTCGCAGGCCGCGCAGGTCACTCGCGTAACCCGTGCCCATCGTTTCCATCAATGATCCCTCGTCGGCTCTCCCGAGCATGAGACCGGGCATGTAATGATGGGTGTAGAGGAGCGGCAGGGCGGCGATGCAGAGTGCGACCGCGGCGGCTGTGATGCTCACGATGGGGCTGCGTCGCTGGGGAGGCGGTTCGACCCATTCGGGTTTGATCGGAAAGATCTCGCCAAGGATGGCCAGAGCCTCCGGGGTGTCCCGCTCGGCGGCCGCTCGGACGATGCAGGCACGGTGGGAACTGCCCTGCAACCAATCCAGCAGCTCCGTACCCTCGTCAGCCCTCAGCCCCCGTCGCAGACGGGCCAGCCACGCGAGAGCGTCCTCACGTACGCGGTCGCGCCGCCTCAGGAACGGGAACCTCATCCTTAGCTCACGATTTCGCTGCGGAGTCGCCCTGGCGGCACACTAGCTCTCGCGCATCCTCAGCGCAATTCGAACTGAGGCGGGCCGCATGATACGTAGGCTCAAATCGGGCACCGGATTCCGAGACTCTCGAGCGCGCCTATCGGATGAGGGTATACCCCACGAGCGCCCAGCGGAGGGAAGACCCTCGGGTCGAGGCTCTGCGAATCCTCGCGGAGCGCTCGGCCCCTACGGGCGAGAGGCCCGAAAGTCACGCGCGGGGAGTGGCCAGCGCGGCGCAAGCGGAGCGACAGGTGACTGTGGTTCCTCTTCAGCGTCGTCCCACGATGAATGCCTTCTGGCGTATCATGCCGGCGCCACCACGGCGGACAACTGCGCGCTGAGCGCGCCAGAGGTCTGCCTCCAGGTCGAGAGTCAAGACGGCTGTCGGGAAGCTGTGAAGCGGACCCGTACGCCAGGGGAACCCATGGACCTTCGCAACATTGCGATCATCGCCCACGTCGATCACGGGAAGACGACTCTCGTCGATCAGCTTCTGCGCCAGTCGGGCGCGTTTCGCGAGAATCAGATGGTCGCCGAGCGCGCACTCGATCGCAACGAGCTGGAGCGCGAGCGCGGAATCACAATACTCGCCAAGTGCACCTCGGTCCTATGGAATGGCACCCGTATCAACATCATCGATACGCCCGGCCATGCTGATTTTGGCGGCGAAGTCCAGCGTATCCTCAACATGGTCGATGGCGCGCTGGTGCTGGTCGATGCCGCCGAAGGCGTCCTGCCGCAGACGAAGTACGTAGTCGGCAAGGCACTCGGCCGCGGGCTGCGTCCCATCGTCGTGATCAATAAGGTCGATCGCGCCGATGCGCGCCCCGATGAGGTCCACACCGAGATCTTCGACCTGTTCGCCGCGCTGGGCGCGACCGACGATCAGCTGGATTTTCCACTGCTGTACGCCTCGGGCCGACAGGGGTGGGCGGACGCGACGCTCGAGGGGCCGCGCGGCGGCCTTGCGGCGCTGTTCGAGGTGATCGTGCGCCACGTGCCGCCGCCGGCCGTGGCGCCCGATGCACCGTTCGCCATGGTCGCGACCATCCTGGACTACGACAACTATCTCGGCCGCGTGTTGACGGGCCGGGTCGAGCAGGGTCGCGCGCGAATCAACATGCCGGTCAAAGTGCTGCACGCCGGTGGTGCGGTGGTGGAGACCGGGCGCATGACGAAGCTGCTGTCGTTTCGCGGCCTCGATCGGGTGCCCGTAGAGGAAGCCGAGGCCGGCGACATCATCGCAGTCGCAGGCCTGGCCGAGGCGACGGTGCCCGACACCATCGCGGCCCCCGAGCTGGCCGCGCCGCTGGCGGCCATTCCGGTCGATCCGCCGACCCTGGCGATGACGTTTCGCATCAATGACGGCCCACTCGGAGGGCGCGAAGGCAGCAAGGTGACCTCGCGGCAGATCCGGGCGCGCCTGTACCGCGAGGCCGAGGGCAATGTTGCGATCAAGGTGAGCGAAAGCGGCGAGACCGAAGCGGTCGAGGTCGCAGGCCGCGGCGAATTGCAGCTCGGCGTGCTGATCGAGACCATGCGGCGCGAGGGGTTCGAACTGACGATCGGCCGCCCGCGCGTGCTGACTCGTCTCCATGAAGTGACTGGCGAGCGCGAAGAGCCGATGGAGGAAGTCCTCGTCGATCTCGATGAGCCCTTTACCGGTGTCGTGGTGGAGAAACTCAACCGACGCAAGGGCGAGCTGCGCGACATGCGGCCCTCCGGAGCCGGGAAGATGCGCTTGACGTTCCTGGTCCCGACCCGCGGATTGATCGGGTACCACGGGGAATTCCTGACAGACACGCGCGGCAGCGGGGTAATGAACCGCCTGTTCGCGGGGTACGGCCCATGGAAGGGACCGATCGAGGGTCGCCGCTTTGGCTCGCTCATCTCGAACGCCGATGGCGAGGCCGTGCATTACGCCCTGTTTTACCTGCAGGAGCGTGGCGCGCTTTTCGTAAGCCCGGGCGAGAAGGTCTATGTCGGCATGATCCTGGGCGAGCATAACCGCGGCTCCGACCTCAACGTGAATCCGACCAAGGAAAAGAAGCTCACCAATATCCGCGCGGCCGGCAAGGACGACGCCATGCTGCTGACTCCACCGCACCGCATGAGCCTGGAGCAGGCGATCGCTTACGTGCAGGACGACGAGCTGGTCGAGGTGACGCCGAGTGCGGTGCGGCTGCGCAAGAGATTCCTCGATCCGCTCGCGCGCAAACGCTCGGAGCGTCAGGCCGAGGATGCGACCGCGTAGTTCGTCGGCGCCAACCACCCGCAGGGGCAGCTAGGGACGCACCGTCGATGGATGAAACGGCAGGCACCGACGACGCGCTGCTCGTCCTGTGCCGTCAGCGCGCGATCGAGCTCATCAAGAGAAATCTGAGCTCCGCGGGCATTCTGGCGGCGACAGCCACGCCACGCGCCGAACGGCGCGGCTACACGGCGATCTTCGGTCGCGACGCCGCGATCTGCGCGCTCGGCATGGCGCTCTCAGGCGACCCGCTCCTGCGCCGTCAGGCTGCTCGGGGGATCCTCACCCTGGCCGCATACCAGGCTCCCAATGGACAGATGCCGAAGTTCGTCGACCTGCGGCAGCGCGAGGCGGATTTCTGGTATCTCGGGTGCATCGATTCGACCCTTTGGTGGCTCATCGCCATTGCGCTGCTCGATGCGTGGGGTGCGCCGGCCGGGCTGCGACGCCGACGTGCCGCGGCCATCGAGCGCGCGCTCGGGTGGTTGCTCGCGCAGGAGCACCAGCGGTTTTATCTGCTGCAGCAGAACGAGGCGAGCGACTGGGCGGATATCATGCCGCGCTCCGGATTCGTGCTCTATACCAATGCGCTCTGGTACTACGTAAAGCGGCTTTACGGCATCCCGCACGCAGCGGCCACGCGAGCGAGCTTCAACGGCCTCTTTCATCCCTTCAGCGCGCAGCTCTCCACGTATCGCCGCGCACACCTGCTTGCCGACTATGTGCTGAGGGGGGCCGCGCGCCGCCGTCTGTATTTGAGCTTCGTCAACTTCTCGTTCTTTGGCGACGAAGGTGATGTTTTCGGTAATCTGCTGGCCGTCGTGCTCGGTCTGCCGGATGCAGCCGGTCGCGCGCGTACGCTGCGCGGCCTGCTGGCAACGGCCGCGCACGATCCCTATCCCGCGCGCGCCGTGACACGCCCTATCCGGCCTGGCAGCCGGCTCTGGCGACCCTATATGGCGCGCCATCGGCAAAACTTCAGCTGGCAATACCACAACGGGGGCATCTGGCCTCTGCTGGGCGGCTTCTGGGTCGTGGCGATGGTCGCCGGCGGCCGCGCCGCACAGGCGCGGCGCGATCTCGTGCAGCTTGCGGGCCTGTGCTCCCTCGGCGGCTGGCGATTCAGCGAATGGCTGCACGGGCGCACACTCGCGCTGCGTGGGATGCCTGGGCAGTCCTGGAGCGCGGCCGCGTTCCTCTTGGCCGCTCATACGCTCGAGACCGGCACCAACCCGTTCGACGTTCACAAGCCGCCGCCGTCGAACCGGCGATGAGACATTGCATA
>JASHUC010000159.1 GCA_030040235.1 Gammaproteobacteria bacterium
AGGGCACCGGCAACGGTGTGAGTTTCGAGTACTCTGCGCTCCGCCACTTTCGGAGGCGCGCATGTGGTGTGCTGAGCCGGTTTGAACCCGGCGATGACCTTCGGGTTGTGCAGGTTCGAATCCTGCCGCCTCCGCCAACATTGGAAGGTGAAACGGGCATGGGCTCGTCTCGGCCTCGAAAACCAGAGGCACCCTAGCGGGTGTGGGGATCGTGACCTCCGCCTTCCGCCATCTTCGGGTCGGTCCTCGGAGCGAGGTACAGGTCTCCAAAGCCTGAAAGCTGCGTGCAACTCGTAGCCGGCCTGCCAGTTTTCAATTCAGGTGTGGGTTGTCGGCATCCCATCATGGCTCTGAACCATGGCCACGAACGTTCGACTCGTTCCACCTGAACCAGCTCACGGGATGGGGTTGCTGGCATCCCCGACGGGCCTTGACCCCGTTCACGCAGGTTCGATTCCTGACCCGTGAACCAATCTCGGTTGGAAGTCCCGGAGCGCTCTGCGACCGACCGCCGCGGCGGTGAGTCCCATATAGAGTTCAGCACGAGCATGACGTGCAGCACTATTGGGAGAGGCGCGTAAAGCCGTCGGCGCTCCAGTCCTCGCTGCCGACGCCGTGATGGACGAAGAAGAGCCCGTGCGGATCGTATTTCCTCTTGATGGCCCGCAGCTTCGAGTAGTTCTTGCCCCAGAACTCCTCACGCCACGAGGCATTGAAGAAACTGCCCTCGTTGAAATACGAGCCTGAGTGAGGCGCAATCTTGCGCAGCTCCGCCGCGGCGATGCCGATCTCGCGTGCCCTCTCTCGTGCCTCGGCCATATCGATCGGCGGCCGTATGAAGCCGGGATAAGCGGGCGTCTCATCACCGTTGGCGACTATCGCTAACGTGAAGGCATCGAGTAGCGCGGGATTGGTGGCGGTCTGACTCACGTCCGCGAGCACTTCGGGGAGTGCGCCCGCCATCCCCTTGCCGATGTGAAAGCGCACCATTTCATGGCGACTCGCGGCGAATACCGCCGCAGCAAGTTGCTTCTGGCGGCTCTTTTCAAGCAGCGATGCCGGCAGCCAGAGCGAATCGTACGCGTAGAAGTAGGCGCCGCACTCGCCTTCATTGCCTCGATTCCACACGTGGTACGTGGGAACGCCATTGCGCGGGTCGTGCTCGAACCAATGATTCGAAGGATCCCATTGGGTTCGCGCTTCACGAGCGTCTGACCACAAGGGGGATGTCATGGTGAAATCGTGCGGCCGCGCCTTCACCCAATCGTGGAACGGTCGCCAGATCTCGGCCACCTGTATACGGTCGAGTCCCTCGCACGCCATATCAAGCTCGAGAGTGTTGTCCGGCCAAAAGTTGACTGCCTCCCCCCAATGCGGGTTGAAGAGCTGCTCGCGGTAGAAGTCGATGAAACGCCCGATCAGCTGCGCGAAAGCCGCGTCGGACCGCGCCTTGATCTTTCCACCGACGCCGCCGAAATAGCTCGGAAGCTCATGCGTTCGCAGAGTCAGCCGCGTCACGACGCCGAACGTGCCGCCGCCACCACCCTTCAGCGCCCAGAAGAGGTCGGGCTCCGTGCACTCATTTACCACTCGTACACGGCCGTCAGCGGTGACAATTTCCGCTTCGAGTAGTCCTGCCGCCGCAGTGCCGAAGCGCTTCGAATACGAGCCGAATCCTCCGCCAAGGAGCAGGCCTGCGACGCCCACTGTCATGCAGCCGCCGCCTTGAACGTAGCGGCCGCCCTTCGTCGTTACCGCATCATAAAGATCTACCCACATCGCGCCCGCCTCCGCACTCACCGCGGGAACCGGTGCGATGCGGCCCGCGCAGCCTTGCCCCACGAAGGCATCGTGCACCGTTACCTTGTTCATCGCGCGAGTCCAGATGAGGAGTGAGTCGGGGGCATTCGATGTGCCGTAGTAGCTGTGCCCACCGCCCTTGACGACCAGCCGCAGATTGTTCTGCCGCGCGAAGTCGACGCCCGCGACGACGTCGGCGGTGTTTCGCGCCTTGATCGCGTAAGCGCTCGGTGCCGGAGTCCACCCATCGAGCAATCCCGAAACCTGCGTGCCGGCAGCCTGGTCGCCCAGCCAATACGGATTTTTGACGTATTGGGTGGCCTCGCGACAGGCGGCGCCGTCGGGTTCGGTTACGCACGATTCGAACATCGGCCGCACTCGGATCAGATTGCCTTCAACAGACTCTCTCAACTTTGCCCAGCTCGACGCATCGGGCCATGACGGATCCGAGGGTCTCGCGCGCCGATTCGGTGGGCCTCCCTTTGCGGCCGTCGCGCGCGCGAATAGAGACGCGAAGCCGCTGGAGAGAAGCGGCAACGTGGCAACCGTATGTAGCAGGCGCCTTCTCTTCATCAGACGCTCCAAAAAATGACCGCCGCCGCGCGCGAGCGCGTATCGGACCCCATTGTGTCTGCTTTCGTTTTTTCCGGCTAGGGTGCCGGCGTCTCGTTGTGGCCGCCGGCTGACTCGGCGCGAAATGCCGACCGGTCGGCCGGACAGTGCCCAGGCCGCTCAGCGTAACCCTATTGCCTGCGGTAGACTGCGCAGATTCTTCGTCCAAAATCTTTTCTGCGAGGTCTGCCATGGTTTTCAGCCATGCGTACGCGTGCCGTGGGCTGTGGCTTTCTCTGCTGTTTGTCCCGGCTCTTGGCCATTCGCAGCCGGTGCCGATCCAGATCACCGCCGATCTCACCGACGCGCCGCGCAAGCTGTTTCACGCTGAAATTGATCTGCCTGTGCGGCCCGGACCGCTCGCGCTCACCGAGGCGGCCTGGATCCCCGGTCACCATGCCCAGAAATTCGTGGAGAACGACATCACCGGCGTCGTATTTACGGCCAACGGCCAGACCCTCCCCTGGCGGCGCGACGACGTGGATCTGTACGAGTTCCATCTGACCGTACCGCGCGGCGTGACCACCCTGCACGCGCATCTCGACTACATCGCCAACGCGGAGGCGACGCCCGAGCTCGCCGTTCTCGAGTGGGAAGACCTGATGCTTTACCCGGCGGGCGTGCCCGTCCGGCAGATCGCGATCCAGCCCACCGTCGTCGTGCCGCCCAACTGGGGCATTGCCACCTCGTTGCACCCCATCTCGCCGTTCGATGCGCAGCATCCGGCCGGCGGAACGGTGCATTACGCTGTCACCCGCGTCGAGACGCTCGAGGATTCGCCCATCATGGCGGGCGTTAACTTTAAGGAGTACCCGCTGAATGCGGCCGCGCGAGGATCCACTGACCTCCAGGGTTTGGGGCAGCAGAAGCCGGTCTACATCGATGTTTTCGGTGACACGCCCGAGGACGTCATGCTGCGCCCCAGCGTCCTTGCCGATCTCGATCATCTGGTGACTGAGGCCGCCGCGATGTATAGCTCCACTCATTATGAGAGCTATCACTTCCTCCTCACGCTGACGAAGTTCCCGCCCTACGGTGGCCTTGAACATCACGAGTCCTCGGATAACTCGTTGCCCCGCAACGCCCTGAGGACCGACGCCGCGCTCCAAGTCGGCGGTCCCGTCCTGTCGCATGAGTACACCCATTCGTGGAACGGGAAGTACCGTCGTCCTGCGGGCCTGGCCACTACCAACTTCAGTGATCCCATGAAAGGCGACCTGCTGTGGGTCTATGAAGGGCTGACGGATTACCTCGGCAACGTGCTCGGCGCGCGCTGCGGTTTCATGACCCCCGAGGACTACCGCGCCTACATCGCCTCCATCGCCGCCCAGCTCGACAACACCTCCGGCCGCCGCTGGCGCAGCACCGAAGACACTGCGGTCGGCATCTCCGGCCTGAAGGGCGGATCGGCGTGGTCCAACTGGCGGCGCAGCTCGGACTACTACTCCGAGGGCGACCTCGTCTGGCTCGACGTCGACACCACCATCCGCAAACTCACCAACGACCGGAAAAACCTGCACGACTTTCTGAGGATCTTCGTTGCCGGGAAGGGCAGCACGCCGCCGCAGATCATCCCCTACGACTTCGAGGAACTCGTCCGCGATCTCAAGCAGGTAGTTCCTTACGACTGGGCGAGGTTTTTCCGTGACCGCCTCTACAGCGTGCAACCGCATGTGAATACAGAGGGCATCGAACAGGGCGGATGGCGACTCGTCTATTCCGATAAGCCGAACGAGTACCAGGAGGCACGTTCTTCACTCCTCAATCGTGCGCCGGTCGCCCCGAACGTCTGGTACTCACTCGGACTCAGCCTCGACGACGGAGGCGCGATCGGCGATGTTCGCGTCGGCAGTCCGGCTGACGCGGCGAAGCTCGCGCCCGGCGAGAAAATTCTGGCCGTCAACGGAAACATCTATTCGGGCGATGCCATGAAGGACGCGGTGCATGCGACAAAAGGCGGGGGACCCCTGAATCTGATCGTTCAGAACGACACCCACGTACGCACCGTCGTCATCGACTACCACGACGGCGAGCGCTATCCGCATCTCGAGCGCATCGACAGCACGCCCGACTATCTGGACGAGATCACGAAGCCACTGACCACCGCGCCGCCAGCGACTCGAGCGGGCAAGTAAGCTCTATGCCTAAGAAACATTCGGACCGACGCGAAGGGAAAATGAATCCGCTCGTCAGTAAGGTTCACGGGAAGGCGAAGCGCTGGAGCGCCGAATACGCGGCGCTCCGGCAACTCTGCCTTGCCTCGGGACTCAATGAAGAACTCAAATGGGGCCAAGCCTGTTACGGTCTGCATGGTGGCAACGTCGTGCTGATCCATGGCTTTAAGGATTACTGCGCTTTGCTGTTCTTCAAAGGGGCATTGCTGGGAGATCCAGAAGGTATCCTCGTTCAGCAAACCGAGAACGTGCAGTCGGCGAGGCAAATCAGGTTTGCTTCTCTTGCGGATATCAAACAGCAGAGGGCGACGGTTATGGATTATCTCAGGGAGGCCATTGCCACCGAGAAGTCCGGCGCGACGGTGCGGATGAAAAGCGTGGCTCAATTTACTGTGCCGGCTGAATTCCAAAGGCGTTTGGATGAAGACCCCGCAGTAGCCAAAGCCTTCCATGCGCTCACCCCCGGAAGGCAAAAGGGCTATTTGCTGCATTTCGCCGGGGCGAAACAGTCGGCGACTCGCGCGGCGCGCGTGGAGAAGCATGCGCCGAGGATCTTGAAGGGGCTTGGCCTCGATGATTGATCTGCATGAAGCTCAAGAGCTCGACTCTTGAGACGCTCGCACGCCCGGCCGGGCGCACGATAATCGTGACGAGCTTCGCGTTTCGGCTCGCCTCGCTGTTGCGGCGCACCGGAATGTGAGCCATAGCGAGCCGAGCGCAGCAGCGCCGATGCAGTATCTGCCGGAGGCAGTTGCGGTGCGAGCGAGGTTGGAGCCCCGGTGACTCTATCGACGGCCAAGTACCTCTTGGCAGCCATCGGCCTGGTAATGCTGCTGGGAAGCCTCGTGGTGTACGAGCACACCGCGTCGTTCGTCCATCGCGCCGCCAGGGCGCAAGGAACCGTCACTGCGCTGGTGCGGCATCAATCCACCAACTACTCCAATACCAACGGGTCGATCAGCAGAATGCCGACCGTCCGCTACAGCTACCAGCCGATCGTCCGGTTCCGATACGGCGCGCAGGTCATACAGTTCGGCGATTCGGTGGCCAGCAATCCGCCCGCCTATCATGTGGGCGAAACGGTGAGCGTCCTGTATCTCGAGTCAGACCCCTACGATGCGAGGATCGAGTCGTTCATGTCCCTGTGGCTTCTGCCGATGATCTTCGGCGGCATAGGAGCGATCTTTCTGGCAGTCGGCGCCGGCATGATCTTTGGCTCCCGTCCCGGCACGGCGTACGGACGAGCGGACTGATTCCAGGGTTGTTGCGAGCGTAGCTGATGTCGCACGCGCTACGCAGATTCCGTCGGCCAGCCCGCTTGCAAGAGGCTCTTGAAGCCTCCCGCGTTGTTCGGTCATCGCAAGGGCCGGTAAACCTCGCCGGTCACCTTCCCCTGTAGGGACAGAGGAGCAAGCTGCCATTCGATCTTTCCGTGGGCGAACGCAGCATCATAGACGTCCCATCCGTTTTGCCCCACCTTGACGAAGGTCAAAGACTTTAGGGAGCCCATGCGATCGATCAGAGCCTGAATTTGCACCCGCTGCTGAAAGGTTACCTCCTCGAGATCCGGACTCATGTCCCGGTAGTCAGGTTTTCGCATCTGCCATCCTTTGATCTGCCGGCGAAGCGAAGCCTCGGTACCGGGACTCGGCGTAGTACGACCTGGTGACGGTCCGAGGGCCGCTTCCGGTGTATTGACGGTCGCCTGGAGCTGCTTTGTCGCGAGTCGAACGGCAGTGTCGAGCGCATCCGCGGCCGATACCTTTACGTCCGGCTGTATACCGCGGCCCTCCCAATCCGTGTGCGTCACCGGATTGACTGCTTTGGCGAACGGCACTCCCACCATGAAATAGTTTGCGACCAAATGCGGGCCTACCAGATGCGCCCCGCCGCCGGTGGGTTCGCCGACTATGACCGCACGCTTGAGATTCTGGAGGTCATAGCAGAACTCCTCGGCACCAGAGAAGGTGCGCCTGGATGTCAGGACGTAAACGGGTTGCCTCGGCAGCCTTGCGCCGGTGACGTAGGGAAGCGTCCAGAACTGCGTGGTTGAGTTTTCCGCGCGGTTATAGAGGTCGTTCAGGTGCGTGGGCCGCTCGAATAAGTAGCTAGCGATGAAGGCTACCATCGAGGGGTCGCCTCCACCGTTTTCCCGCAGGTCGAAAATAATCGCCTTGGTGTGCGCAATAAAGCCCATCGCCGCTTCGACCGTGGGCGCGCATATCGCCGGGGGCATGAACCCATCGAACTTCACATAGCCGATGTCACCCGGAAGGATTTCCAATTTGTCAAACGCGCAGTTGCGCTGTTCGAGCTGTTGACGCATCTGCGCGGTATCTTGCGCGGTCGGCGGTCTGAGTGGCGGCATCTTGAATGGACTGAAAGATACCATCAGATGCTTATCGTGGCTCACGGCACGTAGGTCCGAAGTTAGCCGCGCGGCGAACATGTAGCCATCGCTGAGATCCGAGTAAGCGCCAGCAGTTTCGTGTTTGCGCAGTGCCTCGACCATTTGCGCGGCTACACGGCTGTCGACATAGAACTGCCTCAGATCCGCAGATACGCCATCGATCACTTGACCGCGCAACGCGGAATCAACCGTCACGACCACGGGAGATGCGCCAGGGGGGAGTGCCCGCAGCCCGAATGATTCGACGGTCGGGGGGTTGCCGTTCTTTACCAGTAGATCTCCCTCGGCAGTTGTGGCGCTATCCCTCTCCTTGACACGGAATAGAATGTGCAGTGGCTCGCTGCGGTCGATGGAAAGTAAGTCGAATCCCCCTGTGCTACTGCGAAATGCCAACATGCCGTCGCTGGTCTGTGACGGGTCTATGCGTCTTACGTAGTTCTCGATGCGCTGACGGTCGCCGCTGTTGAAAGCCTGGAGCCACGCCTGGAGGGTGCGGCCGGCCGGCGTATCAGGAATCGTATTCCCCGCCAATGCCTCGCTCGTTCCGGCGGCGATCAGCACAACAAGGACACAGATAGAGGGCCCCACGCGCGCAGCCACCTTCATTTCATGTCCAGCACGCGCCCGTAGCCCTTGACGCGTCCGCTCAACCCGAGAAGGCGAACGCCCGCCCACAGGGCGTGTGGAACGCTGGAGACGACTGGCACGCCGCAGCGCGCCTCGAGCGGTGCCAGGAGATCAAGCGTACGAAGCCCGCCGCAGGAGATGAGTAGAGCGTCGGCCGAAGCGGCGGATCGGAAGACCTTCGCGCTGAATTCGAGGAGGCCCTCGCGCGTGACGCTCTTGACGTCCTCGACTTTCTCGATGTCGAGACCACGAATCACCGCGACCTCGAAGCCCTCCTCGTGGAGGAACCGCTGCAGCCGCCGATCGACTTCCGCATCGTACGCCGTGGCGACCGCCAGCCGCCGGGCGCCGACGCTGCGCAACCCCTCGCATACCGCAGTGCTCATCGTCACGGCGCGACGGCCGCTCGCAGTTTCGATGCGTCGCGTAATCTCCCGGTTGAAGGCCGCGCCGCGATAGAAGCTGAGCGAGGTTCCCATCAGAACGATGGCTTCGGCGCCTATGCGGGCGAGCGCGCGTCCTGCCGGTGCGATGCGCTCGAGGACCTGATCGTAGCCCGCCGGAGTCATGGTCTTGAGGCCGAGGCCGCGCACTTCGAAGCGCACGCCGGGGTACAACACCGAGGCCTCGGGCGGCACGCTAGCCTCGACGGGCGAGATGAGCCCCAGCACGGGCCGTGCAGCCGCGTGCGGTGCCCTGCACACGGCGCCGGCCAAAGCGACTTTCAGCAATTGGCGGCGAGGAATCTTCAGCGGCGTGTCCGTTGCCATGCCGCGTAGGCTATCGCAAAACGCTCGACTCCGGCCAGGAGCTCCGCTGCTATACTGGCTGATGGCAAGAAGACAGCGACGCAACCCAAAAGCGCTGTTCAGTCATTCATCCAGGGGGGCCATAATCGAGGCGGGCAAGCGGCTCCGAGGCCGTGTTCCGCGGTCCTCGCATGCCAAGTGGATCCCGGCAAGAAACCGTCCGAGCCCGATCGACTCGCTGAAGCGCTCGGATAGCGGAAGATTGCCGGCACTCCTTCCAATCCGTTACGCCCGGATGAGCCAGTCGCCGTTTGCTTTCCTGCGTGGTGCGGCGGCTCTGATGGCCGCTGATCTGGCATCAACGCCCGTCACGGGGATCCGCTTGCAGGCGTCGGGCGACTGCCATGTCGCCAATTTCGGAGGATTCGGCACACCGGAACGTCAACTGGTGTTCGATCTAAACGACTTCGACGAGACTCTCCCGGCCCCTTGGGAGTGGGACCTCAAGCGTCTGGCAGCGAGTATCGTGGTCGCAACTCGAACGAGCGGCCTTGCTGAGCGTCGATGCAATGATGCCGCCCGCACCGCGGTTCAATCGTACCGGGAGCGGATGCACGAATACGCCGAGATGACGGCGCTCGAAGTCTGGTATTCACATCTCGATTTGGAGGTCCTGGCCGATGAGGCTCCGACGGCGGCGGCGCGGAAGCGGTGGCTGCGCGTAATTCAGCAGGCCGTGCATCACACCTCGGGTGACGAGTTCCCGAAGATCACCTCGATCCACAGGGGTGTTCCCCGTATCGCCGAGCGTCCTCCTCTCATCTACCATCCGCGGGACATGGCGCGGGTTGATAAGCACGTGCGGCTGATGTTCCAGCGATATCGCGCCACTTTGCCTCACGAGCGTCGTGTCGTTCTCGATCGCTACGAGCTCGTGGATGCCGCGCGCAAGGTCGTTGGTGTCGGGTCCGTCGGAACGCGATGTGCCGTGGTTCTGCTCATGGCGAACTCCGACGATCCGTTACTCCTTCAATTCAAGGAGGCGTGCCCGTCCGTGCTCGCGCCCTATGCCGGGCCGAGCAAGTACGAGAATCAGGGAGAGCGAGTCGTCGTGGGCCAGCGGCTGTTGCAGTCATCGAGCGACGTTTTTCTCGGCTGGACACGTGATGATGAGGGTCATGACTATTACTTTCGCCAGCTTCGGGATATGAAGCTGAAAATAGACTTCGAATCGATGACCAAGGCGGACTGGTTCGAGTACGTTGAGCTCTGCGGCTGGGCGCTCGCCCGCGCGCATGCGCGCACTGGTGATCCCGCGCGCATTGCCGCCTACCTTGGCAAAGGCGAAGCATTCGACGAAGCGATTGCGCGATTTGCGGTCGCCTATGCGGATCAGACGGAGCGTGACTACGCGGTACTCCTCAAAGCCATCCATGCGGGCCGAATTCAGGCGGCGCCGCGACACGTGTGATCAAGCAGGCGCCGCCGAAACCGTCTGAGGGAGCGAGACCCGCCGGAGGAAGGCGGGGGGCACTGCGTGATGCCCTGGCGGGCATCACGCTCGCGTCGATGAGCGTTCCGCAGTTGTTGGGCTACGCCCGCATCGCGGGCATGCCGTTGATCACCGGCCTCTACACGGCCCTGCTGGCGCCGATCGCGTTCGCCTTCTTCGGTTCTTCACGGCACCTCGTCGTCGCGGCGGATTCGGCGACCGCGGCCATCCTGGCGGGCGCTCTGAGCCACATGGCGGTGCCCGGCAGCACCCATTATCTTTCGCTCGCGGCCACGACCGCACTTCTCGCGGCGGGAATGCTGCTCCTGGCGCGGATCTTCAGGCTGGGATTTCTGGCCGATTTTCTTTCGCGCACCGTGCTCGTGGGATTCCTGACCGGGGTCGGGATTCAGGTCGCCATCGGTATGCTCGCGGACATGGTGGGCGTCAGGGTGGAGGCGAGTAACACGGTTTTGCAGCTGTGGCAGATCGCGCGCGCACTTCCGCATTTGAGCGTGCCCACCCTGGTGCTGTCATCGGTCGTGGTCGCGGCGATCCTCGGCGGGCGCCGGATCGCGCCACGAATTCCCATCACGCTCGTGCTCGTCGCCGCCACCGTTGCGGTTAGCCGCGCTTGGGGCCTTGCCGCGATCGGCGTGGCGACGATCGGTCCTGTCCCGGGCGGATTGCCTTCATTCGGGCTGCCGGTCGCGACCTGGAGCGAGGTCCTGCAGCTCCTGCCGGTCGCCGCCTCCTGTTTCGTCGTGATCATCGCTCAGAGTGCGGCCACGGCCCGCGCGAGCGCAGCGCGCTACGAGGAGCGCTGCGATGAGGATGCCGACATACTGGGGCTGGCCGTTGCGAATGGTGCCGCAGCGGTCGGCGGGGCGTTCGTGGTCAATGGAAGCCCGACGCAGACCGCGATGGCCGAACGCTCCGGGGCTCGTAGCCAGCTCGCTCAAGTCGTGTTCGCTGGGTGCGTGTTCGTCGTCCTGGCGACCCTCACCGGTCCACTCGAGTACCTGCCTCGCTGCGTGCTCGCGGCGATCGTATTCACCATTGCGATCGGGATGCTCGATGTCGCGACGCTGCGGGCGATGCGGCTCGAGAGCCCGGGTGAATTCAAGCTCGCCGCCGTCACGGCGGCCGCAGTGGCGATCATCGGCGTGGAGCAGGGCGTGCTGCTCGCCATCACGCTGTCGCTGCTGCGACACGTGCGCCAAAGCTACCGGCCCCACACGGCGGTGCTGCAGTTCGATCCGGCGCAGGGCTGGACCACGCTGCCGGCGACACCGGGGCAGCAGACCGAACCCGGCCTCATTCTGTATCGGTTTGGCGCCGATCTCTTCTATGCGAACGCGAATCGCTTCGCGGACGAGGTACGCGCCCTCGTGGGAGGGGCGCCCCATCCCGTGCGCTGGCTCGTCATCGAGGCCGATGCGATCACCAACCTCGACTACACGGCGGCGCGAGTCGTTTTCATATTGATTGAGGAGCTGGCACGCCAGAAAGTCGGGGTCGCGTTCGCCCGAGTGAGCGCATCGTTGCGCGCCGACATGGACCGGCATGGGGTCACTGCCGCTCTCGGCAAGGACCGACTCTTCATCAGCCGTCACGAAGCACTGGCCACCGTCGGTGCGTCGATTCGCAAGCACTGAGTGCCGCTGCCCAACGCTCGACGGAGGCAGGGTTGCAAGGTCTCGCGAATTCGCTCACGCTGCGGATATGTGCCGGCGGCTTCGATTCGATGTTTGATCACGCCTCTGCTTTGCAGCTCGTTCTCACGGGTGATCCGCAGCTCTTTGCAATCGTGGGCCTGTCGCTGCTCGTCAGTATCAGTGCCACGTGCCTGGCTGCCCTCATCGGTGCACCGCTCGGTGCGCTCATTGCACTGACACATTTTCGGGGACGCGAGTCCGTCCTGATACTGCTCAATGCGCTCATGGGGTTGCCGCCGGTACTCGTTGGCCTGGCCGTGTACCTGATGCTCTCCCGGTCCGGGCCTCTCGGCAGCTGGGGCTTGCTCTTTACGCCCGGGGCCATGGTGATCGCGCAGACGGTCCTCGTCACTCCCATCATCGCCGCGTTGACGCGTCAGACGGTCGAAGACCTCTGGAGCGAATACCGCGATGAGCTCCTGGCGATGAACGTCGGCCCCGGCCGCCGCGTGGCCACACTCCTGTGGGATGCGCGTTTCTCGTTGGTGACCGCGTTGCTCGCCGGTTTTGGGCGGGCGGCGGCGGAGGTGGGCGCGATCATCATCGTCGGCGGAAACATAGAACACTACACACGCACCATGACAACCGCGATCGCGCTCGAAACCTCCAAGGGCGATCTGGAACTCGCCGTCGGGCTTGGGATCGTCCTGCTCACGGTCATCATCCTGGTCAATGCACTCGCCTGGGGTGTGCGCCGGTTCGCGGAGCGGGTCGCCGGCTGATGCTCGTGCCTGCCGGGCCTTTGCCGATCGATTTTACGGACGTCGCCGTTCATATCGGCCCGACGCGCCTGCTCGAGCGCGTGTCCCTGTCCATCGGCGCAGGCGCGCCCACGCTCATCATTGGACCCAACGGCTCGGGAAAGACGACACTGCTGCGCACGGCGATGGGGCTTCTGGGCCCCACCCGTGGTCGCGTGACATGGGCAAGTCAGGCGGCGGCGCCCCTCGAGGGAATGGCGATCGTCTTCCAGCGACCGGTCATGCTCCGGCGCAGTTGTGCCGGTAACATCCGCTACGCACTCGCGGCGGCGGGCATGTCCGAGGCGAACCGCAAAGCGCGTTCGGCTGAGCTGCTGACCCTCGTTGGCCTGGAGCGCCTTGCCGAGCGGCCGGCGCGCCGGTTGTCGGGTGGGGAGCAACAACGGCTCGCGCTCGCCCGGGCGCTCGCGCGCAGACCCCGGGTGCTTTTCCTGGATGAGCCCACCTCGAGCCTTGATCCGGCGGCGACCCTCGAGATCGAGAACCTCGTGCGCACGATCAGCGCGCAGGGCGTGAAGGTCGTCATGACCACCCACGACCTTGGGGAAGCGCGCCGGATTGCCGGGGAGATCGTACTGCTGAACAAGGGTAGGGTGGTCGAGCAGACGCCGTGCGATGCGTTCTTCGCCGCTCCACGGAGCGTGGATGGTCAGCGATTCATCAAAGGAGATCTGCTGGTATGAGCGCTCTCGCGTCATGGCTCCGATGGGGCGCCAGGCTTGGCCTGCTGGCGGCGCTCCTGGCGGCGTCGCAATGGGTGTCGGCCGCCGGTGAGGACAAGTCCATCGTGGTCGCCTCGACCACCTCGACACAGGACTCGGGGCTCTTCGAGTATCTGCTGCCGATCTTCGAGCGCAAGACCGGGATCACCGTGCATGTCGTCGCTCAGGGCACCGGCCAGGCGCTCGATACCGGGCGCCGGGGCGATGCGGACGTTGTCTTTGTCCATGCGAAGGCCGCCGAGCTCAAATTCCTCGCCGAAGGTCAGGGCGTAAAGCGCTACCCCGTGATGTACAACGATTTCGTCCTGATCGGGCCGAAGAGCGATCCCGCCGGCATCGAGGGCATGACGGACATCGCCCGGGCGTTCCGCATCATCGAGTCGAGAAGGGAGCCGTTCATCTCCCGTGGCGACCGCTCGGGCACGCACATCGCGGAGCTGAATCTCTGGAAGGACGCGGGCATCGATATCGAGAAGGCGCGCGGGCCCTGGTACAAATCCATCGGGCAGGGCATGGGCGCGGCCCTCAATGTGGCTGCTGCGACCAATGCCTATGTGCTCTCCGATCGCGCCACATGGATTCACTTTGCGAACAAGGCAGACTTGCGGATCGTGGTCCAGGGCGACGAGCGGCTCTTCAATCAATACGGAGTGATGCTCGTCAATCCCAAGAAACACCCGAACGTCAAGCAAGCCCTCGGTCAGGAATTCATCGACTACCTGATCTCCCCGGAGGGACAG
>JASHUC010000160.1 GCA_030040235.1 Gammaproteobacteria bacterium
GTTCCGGCCAACTCATCGGCCAACGTGACCGGTACCATCGACGATTCGAGCGGCAGCTCGTCCTACGACGCAACGTATCTGGCAATGCCTCTTCAGGGGCAGCCGAGCTTCACGAGCGCCTTGTACAACAGTCCCATCAGCACCAATTGGTTCGTCCTGATGTTCGGACTCGATTCGACGCTGGTGGCCGGACCGGGCTACGACCAGGCGACGGGCCTGGGCGCACCGAACCCGGTGAATTTCGTCGAGGCGTTCGGCGGCCGCGGTCGATAGCTGGTGCCCATGCGTGCGTGGGCACCTGCTCACGCACGCGTTCGCAAGCCGCTCAGATCAAGCAGGGTACGAAGGCCCGCACGCGTTGCGCGTAGGCATCGTAGGCAGCGCCGAACTGCTCGCGCATGAAGCGCTCCTCGACGAAGATCCGGTGGACGATGGCGATGAGCGCGAGTGCCACGGCCAGCACGCCGCGCCACTGGCCGACCGCGAGCGCCGTTCCAATGAAGGCGAGCGCGAGACCCGAGTAGATCGGATGACGGACGAGTCCGTAGGGGCCGCCGGTGATGAGCTCGTGATCGGCCTTGATGGTGACCCCCGAGCCGCTCCAGTTGCGGCCGAGGTAGATACGCGCCCACAGGGTGAAGAGCAGCCCAAGGAGCGTCAACGCCGCCCCGAGTGCCGCCCAGAGCTGCCACTGCGAGCCGGGCAGAAAGCGCTCATCGAGCCGCGGTGGTGCGATGCGCGGGCTCCACAGCAGCGCGGCCGCAATCCATAGCAGGGCAAAGTTCACCGCACGCGGCACCGGGGCCTGGCTGCGCACCGTCGCTTTCACGTTGAGCGCAAACACCCACCAGGTGAGGACCCAGACCAGCCACACCGCGGGGAAGAAGAGCTGGTAGAAGTCGGACAAGCTCATGGGGCAGACGACATGATCACAACAACCCCCTGAAGTCAACGGGCTGGCACTCCTCCCGATTCCGGCGTTAACGTTGGCTTCCTTTTGGGCCGGCGAAGCCGCGGAGCTCGCACGATGCGCACGCTGAGATCATCGCTCCTCATGGTGCTCGGCCTCGCCTGCTCGATGCTGGCCGCCCGGAGCGCCCTCGCACAACACTTTCCGGCAAGCGTCTTCCACGATTTCAACTGGCGGCTGGTCGGACCCTTCCGCGGCGGGCGCACACGCGCCGTAGCCGGCGTGCCCTCCGAGCCGAGCGTCTTTTACGTGGGCGCCGTCGATGGTGGCGTGTGGAAGAGTGACGATGCGGGTCGCACCTGGCATCCCATCTTCGATCAGGAGCCGACGCAATCGATCGGCGCCATCGCCGTCGCTCCCTCGGACCCGAACGTCATCTACGTCGGAAGCGGCGAGGGGCTGCTGCGCCCGGACCTGTCGGTCGGCGACGGCATGTATCGCTCGAACGATGCCGGGCGCACCTGGACGCATCTCGGGCTCGATGACGCACAGCAGATCGCCGAGCTCGCAGTGGACCCGCACGACTCCAACCGCGTGTTCGCCGCGGTCCTCGGCCATCCTTATGGGCCGAATCCCGTGCGCGGCATCTATCGCACGCTCGATGGCGGGGCTCACTGGGAACGCGTTCTCTACAAGGATGAGAATACGGGCGGCTCGGCAGTCGCGATCGACCCCAGCCGGCCGAACATCGTTTATGCGGGACTGTGGCAGGCGCGGCTCGGTCCCTCCGAAGATGACAACGAGTTCGACGGCACCGGCGGCGGCCTCTACAAATCCACCGACGGAGGCACGAGCTGGAAGCCGCTCACGGCGGGACTCCCCAAGGATACGACGCAGGTCAACATCGCGATCGCCCCGAGTGCGCCCAACCGGCTCTATGCGATCGTTGCGACGACCGAGCCCGGCGGTTACACCTCCGCGAAAGGGCTCGGCGTCTTTCGCTCGGATGATGCCGGGGAGAACTGGGAACGGATCACCACCGACCCGCGGCCGGCGCTGCGCATCGGCGGCGGTGACCTCGCCATCGTGCGCGTCGATCCCATGAATCCCGATGTGGTCTACAGCGCGAGCATCGTCGCGATGAAGTCCACCGACGGGGGCAGAACCTGGCAGCCGCTGCGAGGCGCACCGGGGGGCGATGATTACCAGAATCTTTGGATCAATCCCAACAACCCCCGCATCATCGCCCTCGTGAGCGACCAGGGTGCGCTCGTCAGCCTCAACGGCGGGCAAACCTGGAGTTCGTGGTTCAACCAGCCTACGGCACAGCTCTATCACGTGAGCGTCGCGCCGACATTCCCCTATCGGGTGTGCGGCGGGCAGCAGGAAAGCGGCTCGGTGTGCATCGCAAGCCGCGGGAACGATGGCGAGATCACCGACCGCGACTGGCACCCGGTCGGGGCAATCGAGTACGGAAGTGTCGCCCCCGACCCGCTCGATCCGGATGTGATTTACGGCGCCGGGCGCACCGAGGTCTCCAAATTCCACTGGTCCACCGGCCAGGTGCAGAACGTTACGCCCGTTCCCGTGCGGGACCACGAGGTCCGAGCCGATCGGACCGAGCCGCTCGAGTTCTCGCCGCTCGACCCGCACACGCTCTACTACGCGGCCAACAGGCTCTACAAGACGAGCGACGGCGGCAAGACCTGGCAGACGGTGAGCCCCGACCTCACGCGGGAGAACCCAGGGATCCCCGCGAGCGTCGGCGCGCTGCACCCGAAGGGCGCCGAGCATTTGAGGGGCACGCTCTACGCGCTCGCACTCTCACCCCTCGATGCAAGGACGCTCTGGGTGGGTACGGACGACGGTCTCGTGTGGCACACCGTGGACGGGGGAGCACACTGGTCCAACGTCACCCCACCTGCCCTTACGGCCTGGAGCAAGGTGACGCAGATCGAGGCCTCGCATTTCGATGCGAACACCGCCTACGTCTCGGTGAGCCGCATGCGCATCGATGATCTGCATCCTTATATCTTCCGCACGCACGATGGCGGCAAGAGCTGGCAGTCGATCAGCGACGGCCTGCCGCTCGATGCCCCGGTGAATGCGGTGCGCGAAGATCCGGAGCGAGAAGGGCTGCTCTTCGCGGCGACGGAGAAGGCCGTCTGGGTATCGAGCGATGAGGGCGCACACTGGGATTCGCTGCAGCTCAATCTGCCGCACACCTCGATGCGCGACCTCGTGGTGCATGGCGACGATCTGATCGTCGCCACCCACGGGCGCTCGTTCTGGATCCTGGACGACATCTCGCGGCTGCGACAGATCCCGGCCACAGGCTTGCGAAAGGCCGTGCTGCTCGACCCCGCCCCCGCGTATCGCGTGAGGCGGAGCACGTGGACGGATACACCGATACCGCCCGATGAGCCGCTCGGACGGAATCCTCCCTCGGGCGCCATCATCGAGTACTTCCTGCCGCGCGATGCAAGAGGACCCGTCACGCTGGAGGTGCTCGACTCCAGTGGGGCGCTCGTGCGCCGGATCCGAAGCGACGATCCGCTGTCGCCGAGCCCGGAGGACCTGGCGCGCGAGCTCATCCCACGATACTGGATCGCACTCCCCCATGTGCTGCCGGCCAAGCGCGGCATGCATCGCTTCATCTGGGATCTTCACTACGCGGCGCCTCTCACGACCGCTCGCGAGTACCCGATCTCGGCCGTACCGCATGCTACCCCGCAGGAGCCGAAGGGCCCACTCGCGCTTCCCGGAAGCTACCGGGTCCGACTCATCGTGGACGGCCGCACGCTGGAGGCGCCCCTGACGGTGTTGCCCGACCCGCGTGTGCGCGTCCCCGCCGGTGCGCTCGAGGAGCAACTGAGCCTGGCGAGAAAGCTCGCCGAGCTTCTGACATCGAGCTCGCACGCGCTTCTCATGGGCCGATCCGAGGAAGCGCAGCTCAAGACGCTCGCTGCAAGACGATCGAAGCAGGTCTCCACTGCGAGCGCTGCGGATGCGACGACCGCTGCGATTGAGGGCTTCGAGAGGCGGTTGACCGCGCTCCTCGAGCAGGCGAAACCCGCGCTCAGCGAGGTGCAGGGAAATCTGAGTGGGCTCTACACGCAGGTGACGCAGGCCGATGCGGCACCGACCGCCGCGCAGGCGAGTGCTGCTCAGGCGGCGGATGCGGCAAGCGCGACGCTGCTGCGCACGTGGCAGCAGCTCCAAGACGGCCTCCCGGCGCTCAACGCGCGGCTGCGAGCGGACCAGCTTCCCGAGATTCGCCCGAATCTCCCGCCGCCGCGGGATATCAACGAGGCGGACGTCGACGAGGATTGAATTCCGCTAGAGGTCGTACGAGATTCCGGCGTAGACGGCGAGAGCATCGGCCGGCTCGAGCATCCCGCCCGCGATGAACACCCGCGAGTAGTAGCGCCGGTCGGTCAGATTCGAGACGCCACCGAGCAGGTGCCAGTGATCGGCCAGGGTGTAATCGGCCGCCAGATCGAGCACGGTGTAGGCGGGAATGAGGGCCGGCGTACTGCCGATCGGCAGATCGCTATCCTGGAAATACTCGGACCCGACCGAGTCGAGGAACAGGCTCACCTTGTAACGATTGTCCTCGCGCCAGATCAGACCGGTTTTCAGCACGTAATGCGGCGCGTACGCAGGGATCTTTCCCACCTGACCGGGGATGATGCTGCTCGTGAAGTGCGCATCGAGCAGGCTGGCATTGGCGAAAAGACTCAAGTGCTCGTTCGTGCCGCTCATCGAGGTGAGTTGCAGCAGGTCGTAGGAGCCCTCGAGCTCCGCGCCGCGATTGCGCGTGTCGCCGGTGTTCACATCGATCGTCTCGAAGGCCGAGATCGCTTGCGACTCGATTCTGTCCTTGACCTCGATGTCGAACACACTCACGTCGTAGTACAGCCCGAGGATCGGCCAGCCGTGCACACCGCCTTCGTAGGTGAGGTACCGGGTCGTCTCCGGATTGTTGGTCGGGGAGAAGTTGCTGAAGGGACTCGCGATGTCGAGATAGCGCACCGGCCTAAAGCCCTGCGATACGTTGATGTAGGTCTCGTTCCCGCGCCCGAAATCGTTGCCGATACCGACCCCGAGGAGCGGCGCGTTCTTGGTGTAGGTTGCATCAGCGAGTTCGGGATGAGGGGCGACGGTTTCGTGCGTCGAGAGCTCCTCCCGGTCGAAGCGCGCGGAGGTGACCACGTGAAAGCGGTGCGGCAGACGGAACAGGCTCTCGGCAAACACGGCACCGTACTTCGTGCTGCGGCCATCGGCATAGATGAGTTTGCCCGATTCATCGTCCATCCCGACCAGCGGGTTTGCGCTCACCCATTCGTTGTAAGGACTTCGCGAGGTATACGCCGTGTAGCCGACGGTCCACGCATTGCCGCGACCCCAGCGATGCCGCCACCTCCCGTCGAGACCGGTGTAATGAAAGCGCTGGCCTGCGAGTGTCGAGCCCGTCGCGAGCAGATCCGTGGTGTACACGTCCGAGCGGGTGACGAGGTCGGTGTAGCCGGTCCACGCCTTCTGCACGTAGAGGTCACGAGGGCTGAACTGCCCTTCGTAGGTGAGAACGGCGGTATCGCGATCGGTCCAGAGGTGATCGTCAGGCGTCGTCGTCTGATTCGGGTCCGCATGGAACTCTTCGCCCGTCAGGAATCCCGCGAGGCCACTGTCGAGGTCATACACGTGAGCATCGAGGCTCAGCTTCTGCTCACCATCGATCCGATAGCCGACATGCACATCGCCCGAATCGAGCACGTAATCGCCGTTCTCGCGCTGGCCGTCCGACTGGCGCCGTGAGTAGTCGGCAAGGTAGTCCCAGTCCCCGGAGGTGCCTGAGACCCGGTCGAAGCTCGAGTACAGCCCGTACATGCCGCCGACCTGCTCCAGAGTGCCCGCCAACGCGCGATTCGGATCCGGTGGCTGCGAGATGAAATCAACGACCGGCTCGGGCTCCGGTCCGTAGAGGAGTCCCGATCCGCCGCGGATCATTTGCACCGAGGCGAGCGTCTCCGGAACCGGCAGATAGTAGGTGGTCGGATAGCCGATCCAGTCGAGCTCGAGCGGGATGCCGTCCTGCATGAGGAGGATGTACTCGCTCTCCTGCGGATTTCCGAGCCCGCGGTAGGCGATGTTGAGCTCCGTCGGATTCTGCTGCTCGGCAATGAGGATGCCGGGCAGCTGATCGAATACCTCGCGCTGGTTGTTGTCGATGACGGGCGGCATGTCGTTCAGGTCCACGACGCTCGTCTTCTTCGTGACCGTGATCGCCGTTCCGTTCACCTCCGGGAGCGAGTGCGCGTAGCGCGTCGCGAGGTTGTACCGGCCGGCCTGAATGATGACGCGCGGACAGGGGTTGCCCTTGCACGGCGCTTGGGGCGCCGCGACAGCCTTCGATGCGGGCTTGCCCGTCTGGTCGGGCTGCGTGGCCTGGTCTGCGTGTGCAGTGGCCGATGCAATCCAGGCAACCCAAGCGCACGCGAGCGGACACACGATCGAGCGCGCGCAGCTCACCGGCCGATTCGGGTGGTCCTGCAGGCTCATGGCGATCGCGATCTCAGGGTGCGAGCGGTGCTTCGCCGGCGGCTCTGAGCTCTGCATCGAGCTTCGCCAGATCTCGATCCCTCAAGCGTTGCCACTCCGCGAGTGTGGAATCCAGCATGCTCGAGAGCGTTGCGTATGAGGCGCGCTCGTCGGGTCCGGGATCGGCGTCGGCACCATCGACGGCCCCCTCGAGCTTGCCGAGATCCGTCGACAGAGCCTGCAGGCTGTCGGTCCGCGGGGGTGGCGGATGGGCCACGTTCTCCGGGAGTTCGTGCAGCTGCACGCCCGAGAGATGGGTCACCTTCGCCATGAATGACGCAAGCTGGGCGCGCCGGGGACCGCCGCGCGCGACTCGCGATTCGAGCGCCTCGAGCAGATGCGTCGCCTGAGCACGCGCGGCGGATGCGCGCCCGGAGGCCTGTTCGACCTGCCGGGCGAGCTCGAACTCCCGTTGGAGGGCCGCCTCCGAAACGTGAGTGCGGGGGTCCGGCTCCACGCGCAGCGGTTGGCGGTACGCACGCCCGTCGACCGTCAGCACGACACGGTAACTGCCGGGCGGTGCCCAGATGCCACCCCTGCGCTCCCCGCCGCCTACGCCTTCCGGGGCCGGGTAGCGCAGATCCCACACGAGGCGGTGCATCCCCTCTTTCGTGGACACGGTCACCGGGGGCGGCACCCATTCGGGTGCGAACGCGAGCTTCGATGGATCGGGAGGCTTCACCCGATCGGCGCTGCTGAAGCGCCGGACCGCGTGATCCTGCGCATCGAAGATCGCGAGCGTCACGGGGCCCGCGACGTCTCCCGGCAGCAGGTAATCGATGATGGCACCGTCCGGAGCGTTCGCCGCCAGTGGCTCGTCCTTGGGCATCGGAGTGCCGGTGAACGCGCCGGTGCGCACACGTATCGCGGCGGCGGGTTTGAAGAGCAGGGCCTCGCCTGCATGCACCGTCGCCATCTGCCGCAGTGCCGAGATGTCATCCATGATGAAAAAGCCGCGCCCGTGCGTGGCAATGACCAGGTCCTCGCCGTGCACATCGATATCGCGCACGGAGGTCATCGGCAGATTCTGCTGCAGCGACTGCCAATGTGCTCCGTCATCGAACGACACGAACATCCCGCGCTCGGTGCCGGCATAGAGCAGGCCTCTCGTCACCGGATCTTCTCGCACGACGTTGACGAAGCTGTCGCGCGGAATGCCCGAGTCGATTCGAGCCCAGTTCCTGCCACCATCCTCGGTGCGGTAGATGTAGGGGGTGTCATCGTCCAGACGATGCCGGTCGATCGCCAGATAAGCGACGGCGGCATCGAAGTGCGAGGGCTCGATGCCACCGACTTTCGACCACGCCGTGAGCGCCTTCGGAGTGACGTTGCGCCAGTGAGCGCCCGCATCATCGCTGCGCCAGACGAGCCCGTCGTCGGTCCCCACCCAAAGGCCGGCGGCGGCGAGCGGCGAAGGCGCGATCGTATAGATCACGCCCCGGCGGTGGCCGACGTGATCGTCGTCGGCTGCGGTCGGCGGGTCGAGGTTCGATGGAATCGCGGGGTCGGGGCGCGTCAGGTCGGGGCTCACCGGACTCCAATGCTCGCCGCCGTCCGTCGTCTCGAAGAGCCGCTGATTGGCGAAGTACAGCACTTTCTTGCCGCTCCTGGAGAATGAGAGCGGCAGTGTCCAGGCGCTGCGGTAGTGCGCCGCGGGATAGGCAAGCGTCGGATCCACATCGCGCGTCTGGCCGCTGCGCAGGTCGAGCTTCTCGACCGTGCCGCCGTACACGATGTCCGGGTCGTCGGGGTCGGGCGCGATCATGCCGTTCTCACCGCCCGGAGTGATCTCGTGGAACTCCTGCATCGTGATGCCGTCCACGCTGTCGGTGCGGCTGGGAAGGGCGACGGCCCCAGAGTCCTGCTGCGCGCCGTAGACCCAGTACGGGAAGCGATTGTCGGTGCTGACGTGATAGATCTGAGCCGTCGGCTGGTTGAACCAGCTGCTCCAGGTCTTACCGCCGTCGAGCGTGATCAGGGTGCCCTGATCGACGCCGAGGATCTGCCGGCCGGAGTCGGTCGGATCGATCCACATCGCGTGGAAATCATCACCCGTGGGGTCGCCTTTCAGAGCAATGAAATGCCGGCCGCCATCGTCCGAGCGAAGCACGATCGTATCCATCGCGTACACGCGATCGGCATTCTTGGGATCCACCGTCAGGCTGCAGAAGTACCAGCCTCGATTCCAGATCCGCAGGTCGCCCGACACATGGTTCCAGTGCACGCCGTCGTCGTCGGAGCGGTAAAGCCCTCCTTCATCCCGCGGGCCGTCGACTAACGCATAGAGACGGTCGGGCTCGCTCGGCGCCGTGGCGAGCCCGATGTGACCCGGGTGCCGGGGGAAGCCGTTCCCGGTGACCTGAACCCACCGCTCACCACCGTCGTGCGACACGTAAAGTCCGCTGCCCGGCCCGTTCGAGGGCGGATAAACGCTCCAGGGAGGACGCCGGGTCTGCCAGAGCGCGGCGTAGATCGTATCCGGCGCACCGGGCTTGAAGGCGAGATCGATCGCTCCGGTGTCGTCATCCTTGAACAATACCTTGCGCCAGTGCTCGCCGCCGTCCTGCGATCGAAACACGCCGCGCTCTGCGTTCGGGCCGTAAGCGTGACCGAGGGCGGCGACGAACACGACCGCGGGGTTATGCGGATCGACCAGGATGCGGCCCACCTGGCGGGTATCCGCAAGACCGAGGTACCTCCAGTGCCGGCCCGCATCGGTGGACTTGTACACGCCGTTCCCGTGGGCGATGTCGGAGCGCATGTCCGCCTCGCCCGTACCGACGTAGAGTGTCTCGGGGTCCGAAGGCGCGACGGCGATCGCCCCGATCGAGCCGGCCGGCTCGCTGTCGAAGATCGGCTGCCAGGTGCGACCGGCGTCCTCGGTCGCCCAGACGCCGCCGTCCACGGCCCCGAAATAGAAGTGCCGGCTATCCCCGGGGATCCCGGTCACCGCGAGCACGCGCCCGCCGCGGAAGGGGCCGATCAGCCGCCACTCGAGCGCCTGGTACAGCGAGGGATCGACCGTCTCGGCGCTCCGCGCGCCTGCCGAAATGGCTAGAAATGCGACCCATCCCGAAAAGAGCACCGCAAGATTGCACCTTCGCACTCGTCATCTCCGGATCGCTTGATCGAGCCGCGGAGTATCGCCGAAGCGGCGAGCCGGCTGCTAGAGTAGATACGTTCGAGGGAGGGCCGACCGATGCGGATCAGCTACATTGCCTGGTGTGGTTGTGTTTGGGTTTCGCTCGCGGCCCACGCCAACGGGCCCGCCGACCGCGTGCCGACCGATCCTCACGCCGTGACCTCGGCACGCGCGGCAAGGACCGAAGCGCTCCCGGTCGATGCCCTGCTGACGACCAGCCGGATCTTCGCTGTTGCCTGCTCGAACGATGGCCGCAAGATCGCGTATACGAACAACGCCAACGGCCGGCCGAATCTGTGGATCATGAATGCCGACGGTACGGACGCGCACCCGCTCGTCACGAACAACGAGCGCCAGTTCGGCGGCCGCTTCACCCACGACGACCGGGCGATCGTCTACGGTCAGGATCGCGGCGGCAACGAGTACTACGACATCTACGTCATACCTGCAGCCGGCGGTGTGCCCCGCAACATCACCCATACGGATGATGTGAGCGAGACGGTGTCTGCGTTCTCGCCCGATGGCAGGCTGCTCGCCATTGGCCTCAAACGACGGGTCTCCCCGTCGGTCAACCTCGCGGTGATGGAGTGGCCGAGTGGCCGCATTCGTCAGCTCACCCATGAAGCCGACCCCAAAGCTTCCTGGGGCGAGGATGCCTGGAGCCCGGACGGCAGATTCATTTATGCGACACGGGCCATCGGCATAGACGACGCGGAGATCTTTCGAATCGACGTGACCACCGGCGAGAGCGAGCCATTGCTCGAGCACCCGGGTAAGCAACTCCTCACCATCGCCGATGTATCGCGCGACGGGCGTACGCTACTCATCACCTCGAATGCCAAGGGCGGCTATGACAACGTCGCCTTGCTCGATCTGGCGACCAGGAAGCTGCGCTGGGTCACGAACACCCAGTGGTCGGCAGAGGCCGTGGCGTTCACGCCCGATGGCGCAGGCGTCGTGTATGTGCTCAATGCCGACGGGCGCCTTTCGACGCGTTTCCTCGACTTGCGGACGATGCAGGAGTCCGAGCGCGGCGTGCCGGCAGGCCTCAACGAACCCGTTGCCGAACCGAGGCGCTTCCTGCCGGACGGCTCGATGCTGCTGTCGCACGAGGACTCGAGCCACCCCGCGGAGTTGTACCGGCTCGCCCCGGATAACACGCTGACGCAGATCACCCACAACGCGAATGCGACACTCGAGCACATTGCACTGCCCAAATCGCAGCTGGTGGCGTATCGCAGCTTCGACGGAACGCTGATCTCGGCCTTCGTGTGGGTGCCCTTCAACCTGAAGCGCGACGGCACTGCCGCAGCGGTCGTCATGCCGCACGGAGGTCCCACGGGCCAGGTGACGGACGAATTCAACGGACGCGCCGAGCTGCTCGCCTCGCGCGGATTCGTGGTGATCGCACCCAACGTGCGGGGCTCGACCGGCTACGGCATGGCGTTTCAAGACGCGAACATCAAGGATCTGGGTGGAGGGGATCTCAAAGACGAGATCGCAGGCGTCGAGTTCTTGAAGGCGACCGGGTTCATCGATCCCAAGCACGTGGGCATCTGGGGCGGCTCTTACGGGGGCTACATGACGTTGATGGCCATCGGCAAAACGCCCAAGGTCTGGTCGGCGGCCGTGGACGAGTACGGCATTCTGAACTGGCTCACCATGCTCGAGCACGAAGACCCGCGGCTGCAAGAATACGAGAAAAGCCTGCTGGGTGACCCGGTGAAGGACCGCGCCGTGTATGAGGCGAGCTCACCGCTCGAGTACATCCGCAACGAGACGGCGCCGCTGCTCGTCATGCAGGGTATCAACGATATTCGTGTGCCGCGCGAAGAAGCCGAGCAGGTGGTGCGCATTCTGAAGGCGGAGGGTCACACGGTCGATGCGATCTACTTCCCCAACGAGGGGCACGGATTCGTCAAGCGTGAGCATCAGCAGGAGGAGCTGAGCCGCGCCGTGGCGTGGCTCAAGAAGTACCTTCAGCCGGCGACTTGACGTGAGCGGGACACCCGCATGCGGGTACGCGGTCGATGAAGGCCCGCACGAAGCCTTCCCTTCCTGACTCCGTGCGGGCCGACATCGGCTCATGGGAGCCCTGAGCTCCCCCGCTCTCTACCACCACGCGTGGTACCACGCTTTCTGCACGTGCTGCGCGGCCACCGACTTCTTCTCTCTCTCGGCAGCATTGTTGGCGAGCGAAGTCGCCGTCATCTGCTGCACGGCCTGCGCAGAATCGTGCGAGCGCCATGCGCGATCGCCGTAGTCCCGATCCCGATCGCGAACGTCGATCATGCGGGGAGGTACGCCGTTGCGCAGATCCCCGGAGCGACGCAGGCCCGGCCGGTCATGACGCAAGCCGTCCTGATCGGTGCGCAGATCCCGAAAGTCCCCATGCAGATCGGCGCGACCCTGGCGAATGCTCTGATCGTCTGAGCGGATGTCTCGCTCATCGGTCGCGATCGCGCGATCGGTGCTGGCGATCTCCGTTCTCTGAGCCGCGACTGCAGTGCTTCCGGGGTGCGCGTCGTGCAGGTCGTTCAGGCGCTGATTCGCCGGGCTGCGCTGGTCGCGCCAGTCCCGCTGACCTCGCCAGTCCCGCTGACCTCGCCAGTTGTGCCGATCCTGCGCGCCAGCGCCGTTCTCTCCTGAGCGCGCGCCGGAAACGGCCGGCGGCGCTGATGCATCCGTCGGCCCACCCTGACTCTGCGCGAACGCACACGGCACCACGGCTGGAAGAACCGAGCCAACGATTACCGCTAATAGCGCATTGTGCTTCATGACACCTCCTTATTTCGCCAATCCTCGATCAGCGATCTTCACGCTCACCGGGGCGATCCTGCCGATTGGCCTGACGGTCCGGTGGATGTGACTGCAGATCCTGTGCGACGAATTCCTGGACAAGTTGAAAGAAGCGATCGTAGAAAGTCGGATCGGAGATGGTCTCGCGCCTCACGACCCCGAGAACCTTCGCCGACCCGGAGGGCACCGTGATCATCGCGGGCCCGATGCCCGCGGTGGTCGACTGCTTCATCTTCTGCAGTCTGCTGTCCTCGCGGGTGGCAATCACGAACACAATGCTCGTGCCGTTGCGATTGTCGGCACAGGTCGCTTGCAGGTGAACGGCGACATTGAGTTTGCGAGAGGGTTGGAAGTCGCGAGTTCCCGTCAGAATGCTGCTGCTTTCATCCGGCCGGTCGAGCATGTATCCCTGACTCAGCAATGCACGCTTGACGGACCAGCACACGGTGTCACCCGAACCGGTGAGTGTCTTACTGAAAGGCGCAGCCTCACTGAAGCTGTCCCGTGCGAGATCGTGCTTGCGCCCGGCGCACCCCACGACGATCACCGCGGCGGCAGTACACATCACGGTCCGCCCCAGGCGAAGGACATTCGAAGAGTCAAACACACCCGCCTCCTTAGGCTCTGCGGCGCCCGCGTCGCACGCGGCGCGACGCGCGCACACTCAAGCCATCTGGTGCAATAGGTGTACCCGCGGCGCCACAAGCACGGCCTTCGCCGCGCCGCATGAGTCGACATCGAGTTTCAATACAGGGAGTTACGGACGCAAAATGTTTGACAGTCAATTGTCGCTGATTTGCGCCATTGGAAAACTCTGCGCATCGCAGGGCTGCAAGAATTCCTCGCGCGAGCAGGAGAGTTTCAAATCTTCAGCGTGGTCGGCGAGCAACACACCCTTTGCGGTCCCGCCACGAGTGACAGTTCGGATTCAGACGGCGAAAATCGTGCTGTCGCGCCAGAGATGCTGATGGGTCTGCAACAGAATACCGATCGAATCCGCACGACGCACGTCGGAAGCTTACCGCGTCCGCATGCATTGCTCGATGCACTGCGCGCACGACTGCGCGGGGAGCCGCACGATGAGGGCGCCTACGCGAGCCTGCTCGCTCGCTCCGTCGCCGAGGTCGTGCGGCGGCAGGCCGAGTGCGGCATCGACTTCGTGACCGACGGTGAGTACTCCAAGCCCGGCTTCTTCACCTACGTGCAGGAGCGGCTCGAGGGCTTCGCGCCGCGTCCCGGCGCGCGGCGCCGGAGCTTCGAGCTCGAGGTGCGGGCTTTCCCCGAATACTACGAGGAGTATTTCGGCCACGCGATGTTCGGCGGGACGATCGTACCGATCACGCCGATCGCCTGCATCGGGCCCATCCGATACCGCGGCGCGGCGGCACTCGAGCAGGACCTGGAGAACCTGAAGGCAGCGGCACGCGCAGCCGGACTGCCCCTCGAGCAGGTATTCCTGCCGGCCACCGCGCCCTCGGGCGTCGGAGCGAACGAGTACTACGCGAACGATGAGGCCTATCTCGAGGCGCTCGCGGCGGCGCTTGCACCGGAGTACCGGGCGATCATCGATGCCGGATTGCTGCTGCAGATCGACGATCCCGGCCTGTCGGAGGTCTTCTGCGACCCTTCCCTCGATGCGGCGGGCCAGCGCAGACGCGCGCGGCTCTACGTGCAGGCGACCAATGCCGCGCTCGCGGGCATTCCGCCCGAGCGCGTGCGGTTTCATACCTGCTACGGCATCAACGAGGGACCACGCATTCACGAGGCCGATCTTGCGCAGGTGATCGGCTTCGCACTCGAGGTGAATGCCGTACTCGTCAGCTTCGAGGCGGCCAATCCCCGCCATGAGCACGAATACCACCTCTTCGAGCGGCTGCGCCTGCCCGAGGGCAAGGTGCTCTGCCCCGGAGTCATCACGCACGCGAGCAACATCGTCGAGCATCCGGATCTCATCGCCGAGCGACTGCTGCGCTATGCGAATTTAGTCGGCCGGGAGAACGTCGTCGCCGGGGCCGACTGCGGCTTCTCCTCGCAGGCCACCTATCACACCGAGGTGCACCCGAGCGTCGTATGGGCAAAGCTTCAGGCGCTTGCCGAAGGCGCGCGCCGCGCTAGCGCGCAGCTGTGGCCCCGAAGCTAGCGATGACAACCGCTCGCCGGGGTCTTGGTCGTCTGCGCTTGCGCGCCGTCAGCGCTCGAAGACTGGTGCCGGGCGCAGCGACGGGATGGAAAGTCGAAGAGCA
>JASHUC010000161.1 GCA_030040235.1 Gammaproteobacteria bacterium
GCGCGCGTGCGCGAGATCTCAATCCTGCACCCGAGTCCTCGCCCCCGATCGGCGGCGGCGCCTACGATGAGCCCAGGCGATTTGAAAAGATCACATGGGCAGTTTTCGCAACCGACTTCTCGCGCTGATCGTCGGGCTGGTCATCGTCACGCAATCTGTGACGCTGATCGCAGTCCTCGCTCAGACCACGAGGGAAGTGAAGGCCGGGGCCAGCGAGCAGCTGCGCGCGGGCGGCTCCGTTGTCGGGCAGCTCATCCGTTTCCGCGACACGCAGCTCGCCAACGCGGTCGCCGTGCTGGCCTCGGATTTCGGGTTTCGCAAGGCCGTCGCGAGCGGCGATGCACCGACCATCGTCTCGGCCGCCGGCAATCATGCGGGCCGCATCGGGGCGGATCTGGTGGTCGTCATGGACACGCGGGGCCGGGTGCTCGCCTCGAACACCCCGCTCGTTGCCGTGCAGGTCGCATGGCTTCGCGAGCAGATCGCAGCCGCCCCGAGCGCCGCGCGCTTCGTGGTGCTCGGAACCCGTTGCTATCAGCTGTTCCTCGCGCCGGTCAAAGCGCCCGAGCTCATCGGCTGGGCGGCGATGGGCTTCGCGGTGGACGACGCGCTCGCCGCGCACCTTCGCGATCTCGTCGGAGTCGAGGTCACCTTCTTCGCACAGGGCTCGCGCGGCGCAGTACGCGTCGCATCGAGCCTGCCGCACCCGGCGGACGCTGCGCTCAGCGCCCGCCAGGTCGAGGAACAAGCCGGTCTGCAGCCCAGCGTCGAGAGGGTCGGCGGCGAGCCCTATCTGAGCTTCACCCGCCAGCTCGACGCCTACGGCAATCCGGTCCTCGTGCTGCTGCAGAAGCCGATGACGGAGGTGCTCGCGCCCTATCGGCGCATACGCGACGCGCTGCTCGTGATTGACGGCATCGCGCTCGCGCTCGCAATGGCGATCGGGCTCTGGCTCGGCCGGGGCGCTACACGAACCCTGCGCGAGCTCGTGCAGGCGGCCCGCCGCATTCAGGCGGGCACGTACGATGCCGCCGTGAAGGCGCGCGGCGGGGAGGAGTTCGTGAGCCTCGCGGCGACCCTCAATACCATGCAGCGCGAGATCGCCGAGCGCGAGGCGCGCATCACCCACGCGGCCTACCACGACCCGCTCACGGAGCTGCCGAATCGCGCGTATGCCGAGCGCTATCTCGATGAGCTGCTGCGCGATGCGGCGCCGTCGCCTTCTGCGCTCATCGTGATGGACATCCGTAACGCCCGGGAGATCAACGCCTCGCTCGGCCATCACGTCGGGGACGAGACGGTGCGCGAGGTCGCGCAGCGGCTGCGCCAGAACACCGGCACGGGCGATCTCGTCGCGCGGCTGGTCGCGAATCAGTTCCTCGTCGTGACGCGCCACTGCTCGGCCGACCGCGCGCTGCTCCTCGCCGAGCAGCTCGCCGGAGTGCTGCGCAGCGGACTTCACCTGCCCTCCGTGACCCTGGAGCTGCACGTCGCCGCGGGCGTGTGCTGCTGCCCGGATCACGGAAACACCTCCCGTGAGCTTCTGCGCCGCGCGCAGATCGCGCTCGAGGACTCCGAGGAGGCGCGCGGTCGCGTCGCGGTTTATCGTCCGGGGCGCGACGAGGAGCACCGCAGGCGACTCGCCCTCGCCGCCGACCTGCGCCGGGCCATCGACCAAGGTGAGCTCTCCCTCGTCTATCAGCCCAAGGTGTTCGTCGCCACGCGCACCGTGAGCAGCTTCGAGGCGCTCGTGCGCTGGACGCACCGCGAGCTCGGGCCCATTTCTCCGGCCGAATTCGTGCCGATCGCCGAGCGGACCGGCAGCTCGCGGCGGCTGACGAGCTGGGTGGTCGGCGCGGCCGTGCGCCAGATCGCCGCCTGGCGCGCCGAGGGTCTTGCGCTCGAGGTCGCGGTGAATCTCTCCGCCCCGGACATCCTCGACCCGGCGCTCGGGGATGAAATCCTGAGCACGCTCGAGGCGAATGGCGTCGAGCCTCAGCGCCTGGCGCTCGAGATCACCGAGAGCGCCGCGATGCGCGATGCGCCGCTCGCCGCGCGCCACATGCAGCTGCTGCGCGCGGCGGGGATCCGCTTCGCGATCGACGATTTCGGCACCGGCTACTCCTCCCTGTCGCAGCTCTCACGGCTGCCGGTCGATGAGCTGAAGATCGACCGCTCCTTCATGATGCACGCGCACGAGCGCCGCGACGATGCGACCATCGTGCGCTCGACCGTCGAGCTCGCGCACAGCATGGGACTCAAGGTCGTCGCCGAAGGCGTCGAGAACGCTCAGGGATGGAACCTGCTGCGCCGCCTCGGATGCGACTTCGCGCAGGGCTACTTCATCAGCCGGCCGGTGCCCGCGGCCGATGTGACGGCCTTCGTGCGGCGCGCGAATCAGCTGCTGCCCGCCTCCGATTCGACGGTCCTGCAGATCCGGGCGCTCACCGAGCTCGCCGAGAAGTGAGCCGCGATCCCTAGCGGTAGCGCGCGAGGATCTTCTCGAGGGATTTCGACCCGGGGGAGAGCTTCTCGAAGGGTACGCTCATCAGGGGTTGCTCGGGCAGCTGGTTGATTTCGTGAAAATCGCGCTGCGAGGGCTCCACGTACAAAAGTCCCGTCAGGTACTCGCCCGCCTTCATGCGCTCCTGAACGTTCGCCGTGGCGGCGGCGCGATCCGTGGGGTCGTGGCTCTCGTCGAGCTTGCGGAGCACGATCCGGCTGCCATCGTGCATCACGACCGGGAGCGCCTCGCCCGCGGCATATTGGGCGGTGATCTCGCGCTCGATCGGGATGAAATCGACGTTCACCGCGGGCTCGTAATGCTCGCGCGTATACAGGTAGCTCTTGGTCGAGCCCTCGTGATCGTTGAAGGTGACGCACGGCGAGAGCACGTCGATGAGGGCAAACCCCTGGTGGCGCATTCCCGCTTCCAGCAACGGCACGAGCTGCTCCTTGTCGCCGGAGAAGCTGCGCGCGACGAACGGGGCGCCGAGGGCCATCGCGAGCAGCACCGGATCGATCGGGGGCTGATAGTTCACCTCGCCGCGCTTCGCCTTGGTGCCCACGTCCGCCGAAGCCGAGAACTGGCCCTTGGTGAGCCCGTAGACGCCGTTGTTCTCGATCACGTAGAGCATGTTGAGATTGCGGCGGATCGCGTGGCAGAACTGCCCGAGGCCGATCGAGAGGGTGTCGCCGTCGCCCGAGACCCCGATGTAGGTGAGCTTGCGATTCGCCGCGCTCGCGCCCGTGGCGATCGAGGGCATGCGCCCGTGGACCGAATTGAAGCCGTGACCGCCGCTCACGAAGTACGCCGTCGTCTTGGACGAGCAGCCGATCCCCGAGAGCTTCACGACATTCTCGGGCTTGAGCGCAAGCTGGAAGCACGCCTCGACGATCGCGGCGGTGATCGAATCGTGGCCGCATCCCGCGCACAGGGTGGACAGCGCGCCCTCGTAATCGCGGCGCGTGAGTCCGAGGCCGTTCTTGGGCAGCGACGGATGATGAATCTTCGGCTTGGCGAGGTACGTCATCAGCGAATTCCTAGCGTCCGGCGCCTGCACGCCCGAGCGCCTCGCGCGGCGCGTGCGCCGCCGGGCGCTCGCCCCTGAGCTCCGCGAGCACGCCCTCGACGATGAAGGTCGAGGAGATCGGCAACCCGTTGTAGTGCCTGAGCGATCGGAGCTTGCTCTTCTCCACCGCGGTCTCGAGGGTGAGGAGCGAGCGAAGCTGGGCGTCCCGATTCTGCTCCACGACGAAGATCAGCCGGTGGGCGGCGAGGAACCGCTCCACCTCCTCGTTGAACGGAAACGCCCGCACGCGCATGTAGTCGATCACGATGCCTTCGCGTTTGAGAACGTCGATCGTCTCGCGCACCGCCCCGTCGCAGCTCCCCAGGGACACGATCGCCACGTCGACCCCCGGATGAGCCTCGATGAGCGGCCCCGGAACGAGCTTCTTCGCCGTCTCCCATTTCTTCAGCAGCCGGTCGACGACGATCTGGTACTCCGTCGCATCCTCGGTGTAGGTCCCGTACTGCGCGTGCCCCGAGCCGCGCGCGAAGTAGGCGCCCTTGGGATCGACGCCCGGCAGCGTGCGGTAGGGAATGCCATCGCCGTCGTGATCGAAGAAGCGGTAGAACTTCTCGATCTTGGCGAGCTCCTCGCGGCCGAGCACCTTGCCACGGTCGGGGCGATAGGCATCGTCCCATTGCAGATCGCGGCACATCCAGTCGTTCATGCCGATATCGAGGTCCGACAGCACGATCACCGGGGTTTGCAGCCGCTCGGCCAGATCGAAGGCCTGCACCGCGAGATAGAAGCATTCCTCGGGGTTCGCCGGATACAGACACACGTGGCGCGTGTCGCCGTGCGAGGCGTACGCGCAGGCGAGAATGTCGCACTGCTGCGTGCGGGTGGGCATGCCCGTCGAGGGTCCGACACGCTCGATGTCGAACACGACGCAGGGCACCTCGGCGTAGTAGGCGAGTCCGAGGAACTCGTTCATGAGCGAGATCCCGGGCCCCGATGTGGCGGTGAACGCGCGCGCGCCGTTCCACGAAGCCCCGATCACCATGCCGACGGCGGCGAGCTCGTCCTCGGCCTGGATGAACGCGAAGTTCTTGCGTCCTGATTGCGGATCCGTGCGCAACCGGTCGCAGAAGCCCTTGAAGGCGTCCATGAGCGAGGTCGAAGGCGTGATCGGGTACCAGGCCGCGACGGTCGCGCCGGCGTAGACGCAGCCGAGCGCCGCGGCGGTGTTGCCGTCGATCATGATGTGCCCCGCCGTCGCGCCCATCTTCTCGACCCTGAGCGGCAGAGGGCAGGAGAAGTGCTGCTTCGCGTAGTCGTAGCCCAGCTGGATCGCGCGCATATTGCTGTCCACGAGCTGCGGCTTCCTCGAGTAGGTCTCGGCGAGGAGTGCGCGGATCTGCTCGAGGTCGAGGTCGAGCAGCGCGGCGAGCACGCCGGCGTAGCAGATGTTCTTCATGAGGATGCGCGTGCGCACCCCGTTGAAATTCTCATTGCAGAGCTGCGCGAGCGGTACCCCGAGCACGGTGATGTCGTCGCGCTTGAGAAGCGCGGGACGCGGCCAGGTCGAGTCGTAGAGGAGGTAACCGCCGGGGGACACCTCCTTCACATCGCGCGAGTAGGTCTCCGCGTTCATCGCGACCATGATGTCCACGGATCCGGAGCGCGCGACGTAGCCGTGGCGAGACACGCGGATCTCGTACCAGGTCGGCAACCCCTGGATGTTCGAGGGGAAGTAGTTCTTGCCCATCACCGGGATGCCGCCCCGGAAGATCGACTTCATCAGCAGCGTATTCGCGCTCGCCGAGCCCGTTCCGTTGACGGTCGCAATCTTGATCACGAAGTCGTTGACGTGGTCCTGTGGAGACGACACGGTATGAGTTTCCTGCACCATTCGGGTCGGTTCGGCGGCGGGGGCTCGAGCTCAGGCGATCTTCGGTTCCTGCGCGGCGGAGCTGGCCGCTTCGTCCGCGACTTGCGGCCAGTGGACACGGGATTTCTGCATGTCCCAGGCGGCCGTGGGGCAGCGCTCGGCGCACAGCCCGCAGTGCACGCACAGATCCTCGTCCTTGACCATCACCCGGGCCGTTTGCGGAAGCGGGGCGGAGACGTAGAGCGGCTGCGCGAGGTTCTTGGCGGGCGCCTTCAAACGCGTGCGCAGCTCCGCCTCCTCACCCTCATGCGTGATGGTGAGGCAGTCCACGGGACAGATGTCGATGCAGGCGTCGCACTCGATGCACAGCTTCGCCGTGAACACGGTCTGCACATCGCAGTTGAGACAGCGCTGCACCTCGGCGGCCGCCTGCTCCGCCGTGAACCCGAGCTCCACCTCGATGTTGAGCTTCTTGAAGCGCTCCTTGAGCGAGACGTGCGGCATGAGCCGGCGCTCGACGGGGGAGTAGTCGTTCGCGTACGACCACTCGTGGATGCCCATCTTGCGGCTTTGCAGATTGATGCCCGGGGGCAGGCGCTGAGCGACCGGCTCGCCCTGGCAGAACTTATGAATCGAGATGGCGGCCTGATGCCCGTGCTCGACGGCCCAGATGATGTTCTTCGGCCCGAAGGCCGCATCGCCGCCGAAGTACACGCCCGGGCGCGTGGACTCGAAGGTCGTCTTGTCTACGACCGGAACGTCCCACTTGTCGAATTCGATTCCGAGGTCGCGCTCGATCCAGGGAAAGGCGTTCTCCTGCCCGATGGCGAGGATCACGTCATCGGCCGCAATGAACTCCTCGCCCGTCACGCGCTCCGCGACGATGCGCCCGCGCGAGTCCACCTCGTACTCCATGCGCTGGAAACGCATGCCGGTCAATTTGCCGTTCTCGAGGACGAAGGCCGTCGGGGAGCGGTTCACGATGATCTCGACGCTTTCCTCCTCGGCATCCTCGAGCTCCCAGTCGGAGGCCTTGAAGAAGCCGCGCGGCTTGCGCGCCATGACCTTGACGCTTTTGGCCCCGAGCCGCAGCGAGGTGCGGCAGCAGTCCATCGCGGTGTTGCCGACGCCGATGATGAGCACGCGCTCGCCGATGCGATCGAGGTGTCCGAAGGCGACCGACTCGAGCCAGGCAATGCCGATGTGGATGTTCGCCGCAGCCTCCTGGCGGCCGGGCACCTGAAGATCCTTGCCGCGCGGGGCCCCCGAGCCGACGAACACCGCGTCGAACCCGCCGCTCGCCAGGAGCTCGCGCAGGCTGTTCACCGCATGGTTGAGTTTCAGGTCCACCCCCATGTCGAGGATCATCTGGATCTCCTCGTTCAGCACGCTCGCGGGCAACCGGAACGAGGGGATATTGGTGCGCATGAGCCCGCCGGGCTCGCCGTATTGCTCGAGGATCGTCACCTCGTAGCCGAGCGGCAGCAGGTCGTTGGCGACGGTGAGGGAGGCGCAGCCCGCCCCGATGCAGGCGATGCGTTTGCCGTTCTTGACCTTCGGGACGCGTGGCAGGCGGCCTTGCACGTCGTCGCGCTGGTCGGCCGCGACACGCTTCAGGCGGCAGATCGCGACCGGCTTGGCCTCGACACGGCCCCGCCGGCATGCCGGCTCGCAGGGCCGGTCACAGACCCGCCCGAGGATTCCCGGGAACACGTTCGATTCCCGGTTCACCATGTAGGCATCCGTGAAGCGGCCCTGGGCGATGAGGCGGATGTACTCCGGTACATCCGTGTGGGCCGGGCAGGCCCATTGGCAATCGACGACGCGGTGGTAGTAGTCGGGGTGGGAGGTGTCGGTGGGGTGCATGTCTCGCGGTGTTCAGCCGGCCGAAAGCGCCTGCGGTGCGGGTATGAGTATAAAGCTGCGGCGCAAAAATTGCGGGCGAGCGCCACGCTTCCGCCGCATTGGTGCAACGCACAATCCGACTTGTGCGCTCCCGTTTCCCATAAGAAACTGCATGGCGGACCAAGTTCCTGAACCGAGCGCCGATGGCCGACCCCGTTGCGACGATGATCAAGCTGCGGACCCGCTCACGGGTGCTCGAGGTCGCCTTCGATGACGGCGCACGCTTCGAGCTGCCGTTCGAGTATCTGCGGGTGTACTCCCCGTCCGCCGAAGTGAAGGGTCATGGTCCGGGTCAAGGCGTGCTCGTCACCGGAAAGGAAAGCGTGGGGATTCGTGCGGTCGAGCCGGTCGGCCAGTACGCGGTCAAGCTCGTGTTCGACGACGGCCACGCGACCGGGCTCTATAGCTTTCGATATCTCTACGAGCTCGGCAGCGAGCAAGAGCGCAAGTGGGCGCAGTATCGATCGCGCGTGCGGGCGGCAGCGGAGGGCACACAAAAAGGGCCGAGCTCGTGAGCTCGGCCCCAAGTGCTTCAAGACCCCCATTTGTTAGCATCGGCCTTCATGAGCGTCACGAAGGCCGCCATTGGATTCTGCGCAGCCTACGTCGCAAATTGCAAGCGATTGTTTCGAGCTTGGCTGTATTCAAACGACGCGCCGAAAGCCGAGCGCCGGAGTGTTGAGGCATGACCGGGGAGCGACTCACCGATTTCGGATTCGAGCGTGTGCCGCTGCGCGAGAAGGCGCAGCGCGTGCGCGGCGTGTTCGACTCGGTTGCGGCCCGCTACGATCTGATGAACGACCTCATGTCGGGCGGACTTCACCGGCTGTGGAAGCGTTTCGCTCTGTCGCTCACGGGCCTGCGAGCGGGGCAGCGCGCGCTCGATGTGGCCGGCGGCACGGGCGATCTCGCGGAGGGCCTCGCGCGGCAGGTCGGCGGCGGTGGGCTCGTCGTGCTCGCCGACATCAACGCATCCATGCTCGATCATGGACGCGACCGCCTGATCGATGCGGGGCACGCCGGCAACGTGTGCTGCGTGCAGGCGGACGCGGAGCATCTGCCATTTGCCGGCGGCACCTTTCATTGCGTGACGATCGGCTTCGGTCTGCGCAACGTGACGGACAAGCCCGCCGCTCTCGCCTCCATGCATCGCGTGCTCAAACCCGGTGGACAGCTGATCGTGCTCGAGTTCTCCCATCCCGCACCCGGATTGCGCGCCCTCTACGATGCATACTCCTTCCGGGTGCTCCCGCTCCTCGGGAAACTCGTCGCCAAGGATGAGGCGAGCTACCGCTATCTCGCCGAGTCGATCCGCATGCATCCGGACCAGCAAGCGCTGCTCGCCATGATGCAGCAGGCGGGGCTCGAGGACTGCCGGTATCACAACTTGAGCGCCGGGATCGTGGCTGTGCACCGCGGCTACAAATACTAGGGGTAGAGCATCACGGCGCGCCGCTCCTCGCGCCATGCGGTCTCATCCGGCACGGCGAGCGCGTCGAGGTCCTGAGGGCCGGCCGCCGGATCGTCGATCCAGCGGCGCAGCAGATCGCTGCCGTTGATGAGATCGAACGCGAGCCGGTCGCGCTCGTACTCGTAGGGGAAATCGCGCCACAGCTCGTACTCGGGGCGCAGCCGGCGCAGTGCCTTGAGCGCGAGGGCGACGAGCCGCCAGGGGCGAAAGGCCTCGTGGTCGTACCCCGCGTCGTCCACGTGGATCTGCAGCCCGCCGCAGAGCTCGCCCGCGTGCTTGTGGAAGGTGGGCTCGAACCAGCACTCGCGAAGACGACAGCCGCGCATCCAGTGCGGTGCGAGGGCCTGCATCTGCGCGAGCAAGGCGCGGGCGTCGAGGTGCGGCGCGCCGAGCACCTCGAGCGGACGTGTGGTGCCACGGCCTTCGGACAGCGTCGTGCCCTCGAGCATGACCGTGCCCGGATAACACCGCGCCATCGAGACCCCCGCCGCGTTCGGACTCGGGTTGACCCAGCTGCGTCCACGCGGCCAGCCGTAACCTGGCGCGAGCGCCGCACGCCATCCGCTCATGCCGATCACGCGGCAGTCCACATCGAGGCGCAAGCGCTGCACGAACCACCGTGCCAGCTCCCCGAGCGTGAGACCGTGACGCATGGGAAGCGGCCCCGCGCCGACGAAGCTCTCCCACTCGCCTCGCAACCGCAGACCCTCGAGGGGGCGGCCCGCCGGATTCGGCCGATCGAGTACCCAGACGGACTTGCCGCGGGCTGCGGCGTCCTCGAGCACGTAACGCAGGGTCGTGACGAAGGTGTAGATGCGGCAGCCCACATCCTGCAGGTCAACGAGCAGCGTATCGAAGGTGTCGAGCATGGGCGCGGTGGGGCGGCGAACCGTCCCGTAGAGGCTGAACACGGGGATCCTGTGAACCGGGTCCTCGAAGTCCGCCGATTCCATCATGTTGTCCTGCTTGTCACCCCGCATCCCGTGCTGCGGCCCGAAAGCCGCTGTGAGGCGGATGTCCCCGCACGAGGCGAGGGCATCGAGCGAGTGGGTGAGATCCTCGGTGACTGACGCCGGATGCGCGAGCAGCGCCACGCGCCGCCCCGCGAGCGGCCTGCGCAGCCTCGGCTCCCTCAGCAGGCGGTCGATCCCGAAGCGCATGGCATCAGAGGTGAAGCGCAAATCCATCGGGATGATGGAAGTCGGGCTCGCCCGGTGGGTGACGCAGGGCCCAGTGCGAGAGCGCACCGCCGGAGTCCTCGATCACCGCCGCGAGCGCGACTCGCACCGCCGCTTCATGGCGCAGGCATGCAAGCTCGACGGAGGCCTCGAGTGTCATCGATTGCTCGGTCCGCTGCGTCGTGATGCTCGGCGCCTCGGCCGGTGCGCAACCGGATGCCGATGCGGGCCCGGAAGGGTTGCGCTCACGGTAGGCGCCGAACTCGTAGCTCGCCCATTCGCCCGAGGGAGAGAAATTGAGCTCCAGATAGGAGCTCGCGGTGCCCGCTGCGATGAATGCCTCGAAGCACGTGTGACGCCACAGTCCGTCGGCCCGGCGCACCGCGCGGGGGGCCGGGATGCGCAGCCGGCTCGAATCGGCCTGAACGGTGTACCGGAGCACGAGGCGTGCGTTTGGATCGCGCGTGACACCCACCTCGATCGCCCGCACCGGCTCGCCGGGAGCGGACGGATGAGGTCTCAAGGCGAGCGTCTGGCTGCGCAGCGGGCTCATGGGCGCATCGTATCTGCTACTGTAGGGGGCTGCACCGGCACGGCGGTCCCCCACCCCGGCTTGAAGCCCATGCTCACCTCGATCGTCGAGAATGTCCTGAACCGCGGGCTGCCCCGCTCACCGCGCGCACGTGAGCTCTGCACCGGGCTCGCCGGGCGGCGCCTCGCGGTCGAGGTTCGTGACATCGCGGAGTGGCTCGTCACCTGCGACGGCCTCGCGCTCTCGATCACCCGCGCCAGCCACGCGGTGGCCGATGCGCAGGTGAGCGGCGGGCCCGCGGCGCTCCTCGCACTCGCGAGGCGCCGCGAAGGCGGCCTCGCGGGGAGCGGGGTGCAATTGAGCGGCGATGCGGATGTCGCCGAGCGGTTCTACGAGCTCGTGCGCCTGCTGCGGCCCGATCTCGAGGAGGAGCTCGCCCTGGCGATGGGCGATGTTCCTGCCCACCAGATCGCACGCTTCGCACGCGCGGCCTTCGACTGGTGGAGCAACGCGGCCGAAACGGCCGTACGCAACCTCGCCGAGTACTTCGCGCACGAGAGCGGCGATCTGGTGTCACGCTCCGAGGGGCGACAGCTGCTCGCCGGGATCGATGCCGTGCGCGATGACGTCGATCGGCTCGAGGCGCGCGTCGAGGCCCTCGGAAGGCGCATCGGCCCCGCATGAGAGTGCGCGTCCTCACGCGTCTCTTTCAGATCCAGCGCGTGCTCCTCAAACACGGGCTCGATGATCTCGTCAGCGCCACGCATCTGTACCGGCCCTTGAGGGCACTCATGCTCCTCGTTGCCGGGCTCGGCTGGCGCTGGAGCCGCCGCAAAGCGAGCCGCGCCGAGCGGCTGCGCCTCGCGCTCACGGAGCTCGGGCCGATATTCGTGAAGTTCGGCCAGGCGGTCTCCACGCGCCGCGATCTGCTGCCCGCCGACATCGCCAACGAGCTCGTGAAACTCCAGGATCAGGTGCCGCCGTTTCCCGGGACCACGGCACGCGCCATCATCGAGCGCGCCTACGGGCGCCCGCTCACGGAGGTGTTCGCACAGTTCGACGAGACTCCGCTCGCCGCGGCCTCCATCGCGCAGGTGCATGCCGCCTTGTTGCCGAACGGCAAGGAAGTGGTCGTCAAGGTGCTGCGACCGGGGATGCGCGCGGTGATCGGGCGTGACCTCGAGGTGCTCTACGCGCTCGCGCGCCTCGCGCAGCAGTACTGGACCGAAGGCCGCCGGCTGCGCCCGATCGAGGTGGTCGGGGAGTACGAGAAGACCGTGCTCGCCGAGCTCGATCTGATGCGCGAGGCGGCCAACGCCGCGCAGCTGCGCCGCAATTTTGCAGGCTCGCAGCTGCTCTACGTGCCCGAGGTGCACTGGGACTACTGTCGCACCGACGTGATGGTGATGGAGCGCATCCACGGCATTCAGATCAGCGACATGGCGCGGCTGCGCGAGGCCGGCACCGACATCCAGAGGCTCGCGGAAAACGGGGTGCGGATCTTCTTCACCCAGGTGTTCCGCCACAACTTCTTCCACGCGGACATGCATCCCGGCAACATCTTCGTGTTGACCGAGGATCCGCGTAACCCGCGCTATGCGGCGGTGGACTTCGGCATCGTCGGCACGCTCGACCCGCGCGACCAGCGCTATCTCGCGGACAACTTCCTCGCGGTCTTCGACCGCGATTACCGGCGCGTCGCGACGCTGCACGTGGAGTCGGGATGGGTGCCGCCGCAGACGCGGGTCGATGAGATGGAATCGGCCGTACGGACCGTCTGCGAGCCGATCTTCGATCGGCCCCTGAAGGACATCTCCTTCGGCGACATTCTGCTGCGGCTGTTCGAGCTCTCACGGCGCTTCAACATGGTCATCCAGCCCCAGCTCGTGCTGCTGCAGAAGACGCTGCTCAACGTCGAGGGGCTCGGTCGCGAGCTCTATCCGGACCTCGACGTGTGGCACACCGCGAGCCCCATCCTCAGGGAATGGATGCGCGAGCGCATGAGCGGGCGGACGCTCCTCTCGGGCTTGCGATCCGAGCTCCCGGAGCTCATCGAGGCGGCGCGCTCGGTCGCTCCGCTCCTCAAAGGCGCCGCCTACCGCGCTCAGGACGGCAGCCTGCGCATGAAGCTCGACATTCCCGAAATCGACGACCTCAAGCGCTCGTTGCTCGATTCGAGCCGGCGCCGCGAGACGGTGACCGTGGGCGCCGCCATTCTCCTCGGTGGGCTCGTGTGGCTCGCGGTGGGCCACGCCACCGACTGGCCGGGCTGGGCCATGGTCGTGATCGGGGCAGCCTGGCTGCTCGTTGCGCAGCGGCGTTGAGTGAGCCCGACCCCGCGCCGCTCGCGACGCGGCGGCAAGCGGTGCGACGCAGGCGGTGGACGGTACTGCGGCCTTCGGTTAGCCTCCGAAGCTCCTTCCCCGCGGTTCTCTATGCACAGCTCCCGCTCCCTTACCGAAGGCTCCATCGGCCATAGACTGCTCGTCTTCGCTCTGCCCATCCTGGTCGGAAACGTCCTGCAGTCCCTCGACGGGTCGGTGAACTCGGTGTGGATCGGGCGGTATCTCGGAGAGGCCGCACTCACCGCGAGCTCGAACGCGAACACGGTGCTCTTCCTGCTGCTCGGGGCGATGTTCGGCGCCTCGATGGCGGCGACGATCCTCATCGGCCAGTACCTGGGCGCACGGCGCCTGTATGACGCCAAACGCGTCGTCGGCACGAGCACCACCTTCTCGATGGTGATCGCCATCGCGATGGGTGCTCTCGGCTTCGTGATCTGCAAGCCGATGCTCGCCGCCATGGATACACCGCCCGAGGCGCTGCCGCTCGCCGTCGCCTACATGCGCGTGATCTTCCTGTCGCTGCCGTTTCTGGTCCTCTATATCTTCACGCAGTCCGTGCTGCGCGGCGCCGGCGACTCCAAGACGCCCCTGTATTTTTTGATGCTGAACGTCGCGCTCGATATCGGATTGAATCCGTTGCTCATCTTCGGTCTCGGGCCGGTGCCGCGGCTCGGCATCGCGGGATCGGCGCTCGCGACGCTGCTCGCGCAGGGGATCAGCCTGGTGGCGCTCATCGCTCACCTCTACCGGCGCAAGGACCCCCTGTGCCTGCACGGCGACGAGCTCAAGCTGCTGCGTGTCGACTGGTCGATCGTGTCCACCCTCATCACCAAGGGGGTGCCGATGGCGCTGCAGATGATCGTCGTCTCCCTGAGCAGCGTGCTGATGATCACGCTCGTCAACCGCTTCGGGATCGATACGACGGCAGCTTACGGCGCAGCCTTTCAGGCGTGGAATTACGTGCAGATGCCGTCGTTCGCGATCAGCATGGCGGTCTCCTCGATGGTTGCGCAGAACATCGGGGCGAGGAAGTGGGACCGGGTCCACTCCACCGCGCGGATCGGTGTGATCTACCAGCTCGTACTGACGACTTCCCTCGTACTGCTGATCGAGCTCGCAAGCAGCTACGTCCTCGGGCTGTTCCTGCCTCCCTCGTCCTCGGCGCTGCCCACCGCCATTCACCTGTATCGCATCGGCGCCTGGAGCTTCGTCTTCTTCGGCATCGCGCTCGTCCTGTTCGGCGTCGTGCGCGCGAACGGCGCGGTGGTGGTGCCGTTGCTCATCCTGATGTTCGCGCTGCTCGGCATTCGTTTCCCGCTCGCCCTGTCGCTCATCCCGCGGTGGGGGGCGGATGCGATCTGGTGGAGCTTCCCGATCTCCTCGCTGATCGCCCTCGGCCTCGCGATGATCTATTACAAGTTCGGCGGCTGGCGCGAGGTGCGCCTGATCGACACGGAGGATGCCTCGGCCGCCGTCGTCCGTGAGCAGATCGGAGCGGGCTGAGCCCTGGGCCGAAGCTCAGCCCCGGGGTCCGGTCCTTCGTCTCAGACCGCTCGCGGCTCGATCCACGTGGCGCGGCCGTAGCCGCAGAGCTCGCCGTTCTCGCAGAAGAGCGCCGTGCCCGCCTCGTGCGCACGACCCTTGCTCGAGATTTGCCAGCCGACCACCACGCACTCCTCCCCGATGTGCACGCAGCGATCGAGGTGTACCGTGAGCTCTCCGAGGAGCGCAACGCGCGCATCGGTCACGGTGGCGAGCCAGCCCGGGCAGTCGAGCGCGGACCACATGAACTCGGGGCGCACCTTGCCGCCATCCGCGCGCAGCGAGTCGTCCGGCACCCAGGGTGCCGCGACGAGATCGCGGCCTGCGAGTCCGCCGGGAAAGATCCGCAGGCCGTCGCCGCGTTGACGCTGCGGGCCGCAGACGAAGCAGGTCGGAAACGGATGGTGAGCGAAGCCGACGTAGCGGCGCGAGGCTTCGATCGCCTCGAGGTAGCTCGGCGGCTTGAGCATCGGGAGCTCGGCTCGTGCCGGGCGGGTCTGCGCAACGAGATCCGCACCCTGGCGAACATCGAGCAGCCCCTCGCCACGCTCCTCAACCTCGAGCTCGACGCCGAGAGGCGGCGGCTTGATCAGACGCACGGTGACGCTTCGCTGGGCGAGCGCGGCGACCCTGCCCGAGAAGTAGCCGCCGTTTGCCGAGGCCGGCGGACCGCAGAAGCGGGGCGCGATCGTGAGCTTCATGCACAGGATGATACGGGCGAGCAGCGTATGCTGTCAGGGCGAGACTCCCATGGATACCTCCGTGACCTCCGCCGCCGCGGTTCGCATGCCCAGGCTCATCTATGGAACGGCCTGGAAGAAGGCCGATACCGAGCGACTCGTCGCGACGGCGCTGCAGGAGGGATTCCGCGGCATCGACACCGCGTGCCAACCACGCCATTACAGCGAGCCCGGCGTCGGCGCCGGCATCGCTGCATCGCTCGGGCCGAGCCTGAAGCGCGCGGACCTTTACATCCAGACCAAATTCACGCCCGTCTCGGGACAGGATCCGGTGCGCATTCCCTACGACCCGAGTGCGCCGCTTGCCACGCAGGTGGCGCAGTCCTGCGCCATCTCGCTGCGGAACTTGAAGACGGAGTACCTGGACTCGCTCGTCCTGCACTCGCCGCTTGCGACGATGCGGGAGACCCTCGAGGCGTGGCAGGCGATGGAATCGCTCGTGGACAGCGGCGCGGTCCGCCAGCTCGGGATCAGCAACTGCTACGACCTCGCGCAGCTCGAGGCGCTGCATCGCTCCGCGCGCATCAAGCCGGCGGTGCTGCAGAACCGCTTCTATGCCGAGACGGGCTACGACCGGGAAGTGCGCGCGTTTTGTCAGCAGGCACGCATCATCTACCAGAGCTTCTGGACGCTCACCGCGAATCCGCAGATTCTGGAGCATCCTGCCACCTCATCCGTCGCTTCACGGCAGCGGCGCACGCCCGCCCAGATCCTGTTCCGCTATCTCATCGAGCGCGGCGTCGTGCCGCTCACCGGGACCCGCTCGCAAGTGCACATGCGCGAGGACCTCCAGGTCTTCGATTTCGAGCTCGGCGAGGAGGATCGCGAGACGCTGGAGGCGCTGCTCTGCGCCTGATCCAATCGGAGACGGTCGCCTCATTTCTCGATGCGTAAACCGAGCTGCGGAGCCTCGCTCCCCTGCCCGGCGGCCGCCTCTGCCTCGGTGCCGCCATCGATCTCGAGCAGCGGCAAGTCCTGCTGAGCGAGCCCCTGGATGTCCCCGGCGACTCCCACGAGCTCCGCGATTCCGCTTTGGAGCTGCTTCTCGCGCCGCGCCCAGCGCTGCATCGTCTGGCTCTTCTCGGATTCGAGCTCCTGGCGCATGCGGTAGAAAGCGGCGTAAACGGCCTTCAGCTTCTGGGCGAACTGCGAGGAGGTGAGATAGTCGTACACGGCCTCCATCTTCTCGCCCTTGCCTGCCGAGGCCACGCGCTGCTTATGCAGATCGAGCAGCCCCACGCGCAACACCGTCGCAAGCTGCAGGGCCGTCGTCCAGGACGTGACCCAGATGTCCTCGCACAGGCCAAAGAGCTGACCCTCCTCCCATTCCTTCGGGAAGGCGCTCCCCATCGTGACCAGAACGCCCACGTCTGCATTACAGGCGCGCACGTCCTCCTTGAGCTTCGCGAGCCACTGGGCGCTCCAGTCCTTGGCGCGCTTCGCCTCCCACAGAAGAATGCCGGCGCTCTGGCCGCCGCGGGTCAGGACCCTTTGGATCACATC
>JASHUC010000162.1 GCA_030040235.1 Gammaproteobacteria bacterium
CCCCCGGCACACAGAGCCGGTACAGCGTCATCAGCATGCCCGCCGTTGCGCCCCAGATGTTGCGCTCCCCGTAGGGAATGTCGCGCAGCTGCACCTCGGACTCGCCGCGACCGAAGTCGAAGCGCCGCCGCCGCATGCGGTGATTCGCGGGCTCGAACACGTACGACAGCGGCACCTCGAAGGTGTCCTCCACCTCCTCCGCCGCGAGCGAGAGCTCGAATCCCGGGCGCACGAATGCCACCACGGGCGTCACGCGGAACCCGCTGATGATGATGTGGTCGGGCAGGTAGCCGACGACTTCGATGAGCGCGGCATCGAGTCCGATCTCCTCGCGCGCCTCGCGCAGCGCGGCCTCTCGCGGCCCGGGATCCTGCGGCTCGAGCCGTCCGCCGGGAAAGCTGATCTGGCCGGGATGGTTGCGCAGCTTCGTCGCTCTCTGGGTCAAGAGCACGGTGAGCGAGGGTGTGCGCTCGACGATCGGAATGAGGACGGCCGCGGCAACCGGTTGCTCGGGAAAGAACTCGCGGTAGCGGCGGCTCTCCTCGGCGGAGAGACCTGGAATCAGCCAGTCCTCGCGATCGTGCCGCGGGTGGCTGCCCGAGAGGCGCTGACGAATGCAGTCGCGCCAGTCGGTGCAAGCCGGTCCCACGATGGGCTCATCCATCACCGCTTCTGCTCATTCCTTGATGCCACCGCGCGTGAGTTCGGCCGGGTCGAGCAGCCGGGCGAGCTCCTCGCGTGAGAGGTCGGTCATCTTCTCAGCCATCTCCCGGATGGGCCGTCCCTCCGCGTAGGCCTTCTTCGCGATGGCGGCGCCCTTCTCGTAGCCGATCACCGGGTTGAGCGCGGTGACCAGAATCGGGTTGCGCTCGAGCGCCTCGGCAATGCGCGCGCGGTTGACCGTGAAGCCTGCGATTGCCCGGTCCGCGAGCAGCCGCAGCACGTTCGAGAGCAGCCGGACGCTTTCGAGAAGGTTGTAGGCGATGACGGGCAGCATGACGTTCAGTTGAAAGTTTCCCGACTGGCCCGCGAGCGTGATGGTCGCATCGTTGCCGATGACCTCGGCCGCGACCATGCAGGCCGCCTCCGGGATCACCGGATTGACCTTGCCGGGCATGATGCTGCTGCCCGGCTGCAGGGCCGGAAGCGAAATCTCTCCGAGTCCGGCGAGCGGACCGCTGTTCATCCAGCGCAGATCGTTCGAGATCTTGAGGAGGCTCACCGCGAGCACCTTGAGCTGCCCGGAGAGCTCGACCGCGCCATCCTGGCAGGAGAGCGACTCGAAGTAGTTGCGGCTCGGGCGAAAGGCGATGCCGGTGAGCTCGGCGAGCGCACTGCAAAAGACCTTCGCGAACTTCGCATGTGCGTTGATGCCGGTTCCGACCGCCGTGCCGCCCTGGGCGAGCGCGAGCAGACGCGGCTCGACCCCGTCGATGCGTGCGTGCGCGTTCTCGATTTGGGTGCGCCACCCCGAGAGCTCCTGGCCGAGCGTCACCGGCATCGCATCCATGAGATGCGTGCGGCCGGTCTTCACGACCTCGCCCACCTCGCGCTCTTTGGTGCGCAGCACCTCGCACAGGTGCTCGAGCGCCGGCTCGAGCTCACCGTGCACGGCAAGCGCCGCGGCCACGTGGATGGCGGTCGGAATCACATCGTTGCTGCTCTGCCCCATGTTCACCTGATCGTTCGCGTGCACCGGACGCCCGAGCGCACCCGCCGCCAGGTGTGCGATCACCTCGTTGGCGTTCATGTTGGTGCTGGTTCCCGACCCCGTCTGGAAGACGTCGATCGGGAACTGCGCATCGTGCAGGCCCTGCGCCACCTCGGCCGCAGCCGCGCCGATCGCCTCGGCCAGCTGCGGCTCGAGGAGGCCCAACCGGGCATTCGCCGCTGCCGCCGCCTGTTTGATGAGGCCGAGCGCGCGAATGAACTGCCGCGGCATGCGCCGCCCGCTCACGGGAAAGTTCTCCACCGCGCGCTGTGTTTGAGCGCCCCAGAGCGCATCGGCCGGTACTGCGAGCTCTCCCATGCTGTCGCGCTCCATTCTGTGCGAGGTCGTCATGGACTCAACTCCGGCCGACCGGGCGGGTGTGCCCGGCGTCGCGGCCACGGTATGCGGTATCATCATGAATCGTAGCACTCCGGCGGCTCCCGCACCGATGCCCACCGAATCGACCGACTCCCTTTCCCCCGTCGATGGCCGCTACCGGGCCGCGACCGAGCCCCTGCGCGAGCTGCTTTCCGAATCGGGCCTGATGCGCGAGCGCATCCGCATCGAGGCGCAGTGGCTGCTCGCGCTCACCGCCGCGTTGCCAGAGCTTGCGGGCGCGGCCCTCTCCGCGCCCGTGCGCGAGCGCGCCGTCGAGCTCGCCCGCGAGCCCCCGCGCGAGGCCGCCGCCGCCGTCAAGCGCATCGAGGCGCGCATCAAACACGACGTGAAGGCCGTCGAGTACTACGTACGCGAGGAGCTCGCCGCGGCGGGCGCCTCCGCCTCGACGCTCGAGCTCGTGCACTTCGGCTGCACTTCGGAGGACATCAACAATGTGAGCTATGCGCGCCTGCTCGCGCGGTCGCGCACACTGCTGCTCGAGGCCCTCGCGACGGTGGCGAACGAGCTCAGGAGCCTCGCGGGACGCTATGCGGACCTCGCGATGCTCGCGCGCACGCACGGTCAGGCGGCGAGCCCGACCACCCTCGGAAAGGAGCTCGCGAACGTCGTCGCGCGCCTCGCCCGCGCGGAGCGGCGGTTCGCGAGCGTCGAGATTCTCGGCAAGTGGAACGGCGCGGTCGGCAATTTCAATGCGCACCTCGCCGTGCTGCCGGCGGTGGACTGGCCGGCGCTCGCGCGCACCTTCGTCGAATCGCTCGGACTCACCTACAACGCCTACACGACCCAGATCGAGCCGCACGACTGGATCGGCGAGTATTGCGATGCCGTTGCGGCGATCGATGTGATTCTCATCGATTGGTGCCGGGATGCCTGGGGCTACATCTCGCTCGGGTACCTGCGCCAGCGTGCCCTCCCCGGGGAGGTCGGCTCCTCGACGATGCCGCACAAGGTGAACCCCATCGATTTCGAGAATGCCGAGGGCAATCTCGGCCTGGCCAATGCTCTGCTGCGGCACTTCTCGGAGAAGCTTCCGATCTCGCGCTGGCAGCGCGATCTCAGCGACTCGACCGTCATGCGCAACATCGGCGTTGCGCTCGCGCACGCACTCCTCGCCTGGCGCGCGTGCGTTCGCGGCCTCGCCAGGGTCGAGGCCGACCCGCGCAGGATCGGCGCCGATCTCGAGGGCGCCTGGGAGGTTCTCGGCGAGGCCTACCAGACCGCCCTGCGCTCGGCCGGCATCCCCGAGGGCTACGAGATGCTGAAGTCGCTCACGCGCGGCCGCGCGGTCGAGCCCCAGGCCCTGGCCTCCCTCATCGATTCGCTCCCGATCACCGATGACCTCAAGGCGGCGCTGAAGCGGCTGCGTCCGGCAGATTATGTCGGATTGTCCGCCCGCCTCGCGCGCGAGATCGCCGCCCCCCCCGCGCGCAAATAGTGAACGGGCTCGCGCTTTTCGCGCGCGGCCGCCCGTTACGCGGGCCAAAGCGTGATCCTATCGAGGCATTCGGCGGGGCGGATTCCTAATATCGACGGGGTCTGCCTCTCAAGGCGACCACGACAAGCATTTGCAGATGAACGGCTCCGGGGAAAACGAGTCAACGAGCGTTTTCGCCTTGCTCGCAGGCGCGCGGTGCGCTCCGGAGCAGTCGGATCACGCTGTGAGCCTCGCTACCCCGCGCAGAACCGCCGAGCTCCTGACCGTCGTCGCCTCGCTCGAGGAAGCCCGCGTGGCCGTGGACACCGCCGCCGCCTCGGCCCAGCGGATGATCTCCATCTACACCCCCGATCTGGAGCCCGAGCTCTACGACCAGAGCTCGTTCCTCGAGATCATCAAGCGCTTCGTGCTCTCGAGAAGCTTCTCCAAGGTGCGGGTGCTGCTCGTCGATCCGGCACGCATCATGCGCGACAGCAACCGCTTCGTGGCGATGGGCCGCAGACTCTCGAGCTACATCGACATCCGCTACGTTGCCGAGCATATCCCGCAGCGCGCCTCGGCCTACCTCATCGCCGACGACCGGGCGATCGTGTACCGGCTGCGCGCGGATACCTGGGACGGCATCGCGGACTTCAACAATCCTCCGGTCGCGCGGCTGTACCTCAACGAATTCGATACCGTGTGGAACGCGAGCGCACCCGAGCA
>JASHUC010000163.1 GCA_030040235.1 Gammaproteobacteria bacterium
ACTCACGCTGAAGGGGATCTACGGGCGCGAGATGTTCGAGACCTGGTACAAGATGGCGAGCCTGCTATCGAGCGGTCTCGACCTGCGCCCCATCGTCACCCACCATTTCGCGGCGCAGGAGTTCGAGCGCGCGTTTCAAACGGCCGGCTCGGGGCAATCGGGAAAGGTGATCCTCGACTGGAACGGCCTGTAGATTCGGGGCGCTACTTCACCGTGCAGAAGCAGTAGGCGTACAGCCGGTCCGGCACCATCAGGCGGCTCAACCGCTCGAGCTCGCGCGTGAAGGGATCGAGGCTGCGGCCGACGAGCGCCGCCGCACCCATGTCGGCATGCGACGCGAGGAACACTCGGGTGGCGCGCGACTCGAGCGCGAGGGCGAGCGCCTGCGTCCAGGTCACCTCGGGCTGGATGAACTGCACCTTGTACTGGCTCACCTTCGCGAGCCGGGCGGCCGCCTTGATGGCATCGTCGAACGAGCCCAGGTGATTGACGAGGCCGATGCGCGCGGCATCGGCGCCCGACCACACCCGGCCCTGACCGATCGCGTTGACCTGTTGCGCCGCCATGTGGCGTCCGGCCGCCACCTGCGCGACGAATTCGTCGTAGCCGTGATCGACGGTGTCCTCGAGGAAGGCGCGCGCCTCGGCGTTGAGCGGCCGCATGAGCTGCAGCTGTCCCGAGAGAGGCGTCGTGCCGACCCCATCCACATCGACGCCAGCCTTCGCCAGCGCGCGATTGATGGTCGGAACGATGGCGAAGATGCCGATCGAGCCGGTGATGGTCGCGGGGCTCGCCCAGATCTCATTGGCGGGCGCCGAGATGTAGTAGCCGCCGGAGGCGGCGTAGCTCCCCATCGAGACGACGACGGGCTTGCCGGCCGCCTCGAGCGCCTTGAGCTCGCGGTAGATCTCCGCGGAGGCCGAGACGCTACCCCCGGGGCTGTCCACGCGCAGCACGACGGCGCGGATCCTGTCATCGAGACGCGCCTCGCGGATGAGCCGGGAGGTCGAGTCCCCGCCGATCGTGCCGGGGGCCTGCTCGCCGTCGACGATGTCGCCCGAGGCGACAATCACGCCGATGCGCGTACGGTCGCCCCGACCGAGACCGGTCTCCCCGTGCACCACACGCACGTAGTCATCGCTCGAGACGGCGTTGAACGAGCCGGTCGTCTGGTCCTCGCCCACGAGCTCGATCAGACGCTGCTCGACTTCCTGCTTGGACTTCAGGCCCGTGACGAGCCCCGCCTTGAGGGCTGCTTCGGCCGTCGAATTGTCGGCAGCGGCGGTCGCCTGGGCGAGCGAGTTGACGTAGCGGTCGATCGCACCCGGCTCGAGGCGCCGGGCTTTGGTCACATCCTGCTGATACGTGGACCAGATCGGGCTGAGGTAGGCGAGGGTCTGCTCCCGGTCCTGCGGGGACATGTCGTCCCGGGTGAACTCCTCGACCGCGCTCTTGTACTGGCCCACGCGGAACACGTTCACGTCCACGTTGAGCTTGTCGAGCGCATCCTTGAAGTACAGCGGATAGTGGCCGTAGCCGTCGATCAGGACGAAACCGATCGGATCGAGATAGACCTCATCTGCCTGCGCCGCGAGGTAGTACTGATCGCGCAGGAACGAGGAGCCGAACGCGATCACCCGCTTGCCGGAGGCACGGAAGTCGCGAATGGCGCTCGCGAGCTCCTGAAGCGGAGGCAATCCGTCCGCGCCCGCGAAGTCATCGAGATCGAGCACCAGTGCCTTGATGCGCCGGTCCTTGGCGCCCGCATGGATAGCGTCCACCAGATCCCACAGGAGGGTCTCGGCGCGCTGCGTGCCCTGCGCCTCGGAGACGGCCCGCTCGAGGGGCTCCCCCGAGAGTTGCTCGACGAGCTGTCCTTCGGGCTTGATGACCAGCGCTGCGGTGTCGGGCACCCGCGGAATCGAGAGGCGCAGCACGCCGATGATGATGGCGAGGATCGCAAGGAGCAGCAGCAGATGCAGCACCTTGCGCACCCCGTCGAGACCGCGCCACACCCCCGCCAGCACTCTACGCAGCACGTTCATAGCGCTCGACCGCCTCGCGACCGGAACTAGACCTTCTCCTCGATCCGCGCCGCCTTTCCGGACAGGTCGCGCAGGTAGTAGAGCTTCGCGCGCCGCACGCTGCCGCGCCGCCTCACCGTGATCTCACTGATTGCGGGACTGTAGGTCTGGAAGACCCGCTCGACGCCCTCCCCGTGCGAGATTTTGCGCACGGTGAAGGAAGAGTTGAGCCCGCGGTTGCTCTTCGCGATGACCACGCCCTCGTACGCCTGCATGCGCTCGCGGTCGCCCTCGACGACCTTCACCTGCACGACGATGGTGTCCCCGGGCCTGAAGTCCGGAACGGGGCGGCTCATGCGGCCCTTTTCGATTTCTTGCACGATCTTGCTCATGGCTATCACCCTCAAGCGCGCTCGCCGGCGCGACGCGCGGCGAGAAATTCATTGAGCAGCCGGCTCGCACGCACGCCGAGCCCGTACCGCACGACCCAGTCGGGCCGGCGCATCCAGGTGCGCGCAACCGACTGCCCATAACGCCAGCTCTCGATGGCCGCATGGTCCCCCGAGAGCAACACCTCCGGTACTCGCAGGCCCTCGAACAGCTCGGGACGGGTGTAGTGAGGCCAGTCGAGCAGGCCCTGCGCAAAGGACTCCTCGAGGCTCGAGCGCTCATCGCCGAGCACTCCCGGCACCAATCGCAGCACCGCCTCGATGACCGCAAGCGCCGCGATCTCCCCGCCGCTCAGCACATAGTCCCCGATCGAGAGCTCCTGGTCGATGCCGAGCGCGATCACCCGCTCGTCCACGCCCTCGTAGCGGCCGGCGAGCAGCAGGAACCCCGGCAGTCGCGCGAGCTCCTGAGCGCGGCGATGGTCGAACCGCTCACCCTGAGCGGAGAGATAGATCCGGGGGCTCCCGGCCGGCAGCCTCGCGTGCGCAGCGCGGATGGCAGCAAGCGTCGGCTCGGCCTTCAGCACCATGCCGGGGCCCCCGCCGTAAGGCCGATCGTCGACCGTCCGGTGCGGATCGCTCGCGTGCGAGCGCGGGTCCTCGCTCCCGACGACCGCAAGTCCGCGCTCGAGCGCCCGCCCGATCACACCGAATGCGAGCGCTCCCCGCAGCATTTCCGGGAACAGCGTGACCACTTCGATACGCATAGCGAGAATCCCGACCTACTCCAGTACCGCCGGCCAGTCCACAACGATCTTTCCGGCAGCGAGGTCCACGCTTCGCAAGTGCCGGGGTGTTGCCGGAACCCAGTGTTCCCGTTCGCCACGGACCACCATCACCGGGCTCGCCGGCGCCTCGACGAAGTACAGCACCTTGCCGAGCTCGACCCCCTCGAGGTTGCGCACGGCCAGTCCGATCAGGTCCGCCTGATAGAACTGCCGCTCCCCGGGCGGCGGCAACGCATCGCGCGCCACCTCGATCGCGGCGCCCGCCAGCGCCGCGGCCGCCGCGCGATCTTCGACCCCCTCGAGCCGTGCGACGAGGCTGCGGCCCTGTCTGCGGCCCTCGAGCAGCCGGCGCTCGAGGCGCTCTGCCGTCCCGATCCGCAAGCTCCAGCTCGCGAGGCGCAGCAGCTCCTCGGGCGGCGCGGTGAACGATCGGACCCGAATCCACCCCCGGACGCCGAAGGGCGCACTCACGCGCCCGAGCTCGATCCAGCGCGCGGACCGGTCGGGGGTCAGGCGGCGGCGCTCTCTTTGCGGTAGGACCGCACCAGCTCGCGCACGCGATCCGACTGCTGCGCGCCCCGTCCGACCCAGAAATCGATGCGCGGCAAATCGAGCTTCAGCTTCGGCTCGCCGCGGCGGGCAATGGGATTGAAGAATCCGACGAGCTCGAGGCTTGCTCCGCCCTGACGCTTGCGGCTGTCCGTGACGACCACGTGGTAGAAGGGCTGATTCCGCGCGCCGCGGCGCGTCAGACGAATCGTAACCATGGCACCTCTCGAGCTCGGCCCTGTCGGGGCCTCAAAAAGAGCGCGGATTCTACGCAAAGAGCCGCCAATTATCTATTCGCGCCGAAGGGCGCGCGCTGCCCTCGCCGGCCCCTCCGGAGGCCCTCAGGATCCCGGAAACCGGGGCGGGACCCCGCCCCGCGGCGGAACCCCTCCCCCGCCCCGCAAGGCGCCCATCATGCGGCGCAGCTTCCCGCCCTTCATGCCCTTCAGCATGCGCTGCATCTCGAGAAACTGCTTGAGCAGGCGGTTGACCTCCTGCACGGCGACGCCCGCTCCCTTGGCGATCCGGCGCCGGCGCGAGCCATCGATGATGCCCGGCTGGCGGCGCTCGCGGGGCGTCATCGAATTGATGATCGCGATCTGGCGCCGAACCTGCTTATCGCCCTGATCGGGCGCGACGCTCTGTGGAGCCGACCCGGGGAGCTTATCGAGCAACGCCCCGACACCGCCCATTTTCTGCACCTGCTCGAGCTGCCCGCGCAGATCGGTGAGGTCG
>JASHUC010000164.1 GCA_030040235.1 Gammaproteobacteria bacterium
CTCGAGCACTGCGTTGCGGCCCTTCGGGCCGAGCGTTGCCTTCACGGCATTGGCGAGGATATTGACTCCTCTGAACATCCGTTGCCGCGAATCGTCACTGAATCGTACTTCTTTGGCTGCCATAATCGTTACCTCTCCGGGACCGAAGCTTTACTTGCCTTCGATCACGGCCATGACGTCCTCCTCACGCATCACCACCAGCTCTTCGCCGTCGAGCTTGACCTCTGTTCCGCTATATTTGCCGAACAGGATCTTGTCGCCGACCTTCACGTCGGGAGGACGGACCGTGCCGTCTTCGAGAATCTTGCCTTTGCCGACCGCGACGATCTTTCCCTGGACCGGCTTTTCGGCCGCGGTGTCGGGAATCACGATTCCGCCGGGAGAGGTACGATCCTCTTCCAGGCGCTTCACGATGACGCGGTCATGAAGAGGACGAATCTTCATGTGGTTACGCTCCTTGAAGCTGTTTAAGTCAAATGGACTGAGGCCGAGGAGAAGTGTTAGCACTCTGGGGGTGTTAGCACTCTACCCAAGCGGCTGCTAATGATAGGCAGCGCCCTTCCGATTTCAAGACCTGGACGGATATTTTTTATGACCGAGGGGCTGGTAGTACTCTGCACGTGCCCGGACGAGCCGACTGCGCAGCGCATCGCCCGAGCGCTGGTCACCGGCCACCTCGCCGCCTGCGTCAACCGGGTGGGGGCCCTGCGGTCCACTTATCTCTGGAAGGGCGATCTGCAGGACGAACCCGAGGTGCTCTTGATCATCAAAACCCTGAGGGCGCGCTACGAGGAGCTCGAAATGCGCCTCAGGGCACTTCATCCCTATGAAGTTCCTGAAATTATTGCGCTACCGATCCTGGCGGGCTCAGAGCGATATCTGGCCTGGATGCTCGAGGAAGCCGGCCCCTAGGGCCGAGACGGGACTCACCATGATTCACGGCATGCAACGCGGTAAGCGCCTCCTCGGCCGGCGAGGGCGCGGAGGGTGGCTCGGCGCCGGGGCGTGGCTCGGTGCCTCGCTAGCCTTAGGCATTTTGTGCACCGCAGTACCGAAGGTTTTCGCGGCGCCCGCCTCGTCCGCCCCGATCGATCAGGTGCTGCAGGCCAGCCAGGTGAAGTCCAACGCGGGGGCGTTCTTGCCCCCCGATCAGGCCTTCAGAGTCTTCGCGCAGCCCGAGGGGCCGGGCCGGATAGGCCTCGTCTGGGAGATTGCCGATGGCTACTACCTCTACCGTGATCGACTGAAAGTCGCGACGGATGCCCCCGTCAAGCTCGGCAAGCTCGTGCTCCCCGTGGGCCAGAACAAGACCGACGAGTACTTCGGAACCCAGCAGGTCTATCACAACGAGCTTCGCGCCACGCTTCCCGTCGCGCGCTCCGCGGTCGCAGCCCCGCTCGCGGTGCCCGTGCGAGTGACCTACCAAGGGTGTGCGGATGCGGGACTGTGCTACCCGCCGATCACCAAGGTGCTCACCGTGTCGTTGCCCGCCGGTGCGGGTGCCTCCGGCGCGACCGCTCAGGCTCAGGCATCGGCCCTCACCGCAGGGGGAGCAAGCGCCGGCGGCGCAGCCGCGTTGCGCCCGGCGGGGAGCGGCGCGCACCCCTTCGTCTCGGACCAGGACCGATACGCCTCGGTGGTTCGCGGGGGCAGCTGGCTCGCACTCATCGCTTTTTTCTACGCAGCCGGCCTGGTGCTCGCGTTCACACCGTGTGTGCTGCCGATGGTCCCCATCGTCTCGGGGATCATCGTCGGTGAGCGCAACGTCACCGCCACCCGCGGCTTCACGCTCTCGCTCGTCTATGTGCTCGGCATGGCGCTCACCTACACGGCCGCCGGAATCGCCGTGGCTGCCGGGGGCCGTCAGGTGCAGGCCGCCTTCCAGCAGCCCTGGATCATTGCGACCTTCGCCGCGCTCTTCGTGATCCTCGCTCTGTCGATGTTCGGGCTTTTCACCCTGCAGATGCCCGCCGCCGTTCAGACGCGGCTCTCGGCCATGAGCAACCGGCAGTCTGCGGGGACGCTGGGGGGAGTGCTCGTCATGGGTGCTCTCTCGGCGCTCATCGTGACGACTTGCGTCGCCCCGGCGCTCGTTGGAGCGCTGGTCGTCATCGGGCAGAGCGGCGATATCGTCCGCGGCGGGGCCGCCCTGTTCGTGATGGCGATCGGCATGGGCACGCCTCTGCTCGTCATCGGCGCCTCGGCCGGCAAGCTTCTGCCCAAAGCCGGCGCCTGGATGGATGCGGTCAAGAAGCTATTCGGCGCCCTGATGCTGGCGGTCGCCGTCTGGATGCTCGCCCGAATCCTCCCCGAGCGCCTCGCGCTCGTCCTGTGGGCCGTACCGGTGTTCGCGGCCGCCGCGGTACTGTGGGGCGGGGCTCGAGCGCTCTCGCGCAGCACCCTGCCGGTGAGGTTCGCGGCGGCAGCCGCGGCGCTCTATGGCTGCGTGCTGGTCACTGGGGCGGCCCTCGGCGGAACCGATCCGCTCGCTCCGCTGCCGGCGTTTTCGGCCCCGCAGCACGAGCTCGCCTTCCGTACGATCAAATCCGTCGCCGATCTCGACCGCGCAGTCGCAAGCGCGCAGGCGCAAAGCCGTCCGGTGATGCTCGATTTCTACGCCGACTGGTGCGTCTCATGCAAAGAGATGCAGAAGTACACCTTCACGAACGCGAAGGTTCAGGCTGCGCTACGCAACACCGTCCTGCTGCGCGCCGATGTGACTCGCAATGACGCCGATGACCAGGCCCTGCTGAGGCACTTCGGCATCTACGGTCCGCCCACCATCGCCTTCTATGGCACGGACGGCCAGGAGCGGCGCGACTTTCGCGTGGTCGGGTACATGAACGCCCCGAAATTCGCCTCGCTCGTCGCGAGGGCGAGCGCGCCTTGAGCCCCGGCGCGCGGATCGCGCTCGCCGTTGTGGTGGTCGCTGCCGCCGGGGCGGCCGGGTTCTTCAGCTACCAGCTCCTGTCCTCGAGCGGCCTGCTCGCCACGCCCGGTGCGCACGCGGCCCCGGCGGCTCGGGCGGCGAGCACGAGCCCGTCGGCGCCCCTCGATGATGAGGAGCAGGCGCTGCGGGCGGCGCAGCAGGCCGTCCCCGAGCAGCTTCCGAATTTGAGCTTTCCG
>JASHUC010000165.1 GCA_030040235.1 Gammaproteobacteria bacterium
ATCGGATGCCATTGGCAGTCGCAGCACCCGCTGAAGGAGAGAGTTTCCATGCTGCAACGCCCCTTACCCAGAGAGTCGCGCCACGTGATGGGAATTGCGGTCGTCGCCGCCCTGGCGATGTCGGGCGCCTACGCGGCCTGGGCCTCCCAGTCGATCGGGCAGGACAAAGACGCACTGATCCTCGTCGACCTCAAGCTGACGATCAGCAACTCGAAGACGAAAGAAGTGTATTCGGCAAGAACCGAATATCTCGTGCATTCGGGTGAGCTGCCTGCCGGCATGCTGAGCACGCGCCCCATCGCCGGCGGTTGCGTGCCGTTTCTGCCTGGCAAGGACGGAACAGATCCGGAACTCGCCAAAAGAAAGGCACTCGGGTTGCCCGTCCCAACGGCGGGGCAGATCCTGCTTGACTGCAAAGTGCAGTATGACGGTCGTCTCGTCGCGACCCCCTCACTGATCGCCGTCGATGGGCAACCCGCCGTGGTTGAAACCTCTGATACGGGCGACCCGCGTCGCTATACCTTCGAGATCCGAGCCTCGACATCTCGAGACAGGATTGAAGCGGCGCAGAGAATGGCGCACAAGCGCTGAGAGCGGGCCTGCGACCGCGGATGCGCTAGGCGGCGCTGCGAGCCAGGAGCTCCGGGGGCTTGCGCCAGTCGGGATCCATCACCATCTCGTAGGCATACGCGAGCCGCAGGCAATCGAGCTCGTGCCGGTTGGGCGCGACGATCTGGATACCGATGGGCAGGCCGGTGCTGCTGAAGCCCGCGGGAGCCGCGAGGGCGGGACATCCCGACATGGTCACGAGCAATGCCGCCTTCATCCACTCGTGATAGGTCCGCATCGTGAAGCCAGCGACGGTATGCGGCCAGTGCTGCTCGATCGGAAACGGGAACACCTGCGCCGTCGGCACGATGAAGTAGTCGTAGCGCTCGAAGAATCGATTCACCGCTTCGGACCACCCCGTTCGAACCGTGGATGCAGCCGAGAGGTCGAAAGCGGATTGCTCGAGCCCCACCTCCACCTCGTACACGGCCTCCGGCTTGAGCAAACCGCGAGTCGCCGCGTCCTCGTAGTACTTGAGGATCGAGCTTCCTACCTGCCAGCCGCGCAGGCGGATGAGGGCCTGCCAAACCGATTCGATATCGAAATCCGGGACTGCCTCCTCTATCGTGCATCCCAGGGATTCGAGTCTTCGCACGGCGCGGCCACAGACCTCCAGGACCTGCGGATCACAGGGCGCATGGCCGCGGAAATCTCTGACCCAGGCGATCCGTTTGCCTTGCTGCGTGGATTCCAGCCGCTGCAGATACGTCGAACCGTCTCCGCCCAATGACAATGGCGCGCGAGCATCGAAGCCCGCCTGCACCGCGAACAGCATCGCCAGATCCGCGATATTCCTCGCCAGGGGACCGACGGTGCTCATGGTCGGCAGCCAGCCGTCAGACCGCTGCGACGGCACGCGGCCGATGCTGGACCGAAAACCGAACACGCCGTTCCAGCCGGCGGGATTGCGCAGGCTGCCCCCGTAGTCCGATCCGTCCGCAAGCGGAACCATGCGCAGCGCGAGTGATACCGCGGCGCCGCCGCTGCTGCCTCCAGCCGACCGGTGGAGGTCGTAGGGGTTGCGCGTGACCCCATAAACCGGGTTATAGGTGTGCGATCCGAGGCCGAACTCCGGAGTGTTCGTCTTGCCGACAAAGATCGCTCCGGCGTTGCGCATCCGCTCCACGACCAGGGAATCAGCCGTGGCGATCGAGTCTTTCAGTATCGGTGACCCCATCGTAGTGCGCATGCCGCGGACATCCTGTAGATCCTTGACGGCGTGGGGGAATCCGTGCAGTGCTCCGAGTGAAATGCCCCGCGCCAGTTGCGCGTCCCGTTCAGCCGCCTGCCTCAGCAGAACCGCGCGGTCCTGAAGGGCGACGATTGCATTCACGCGCGGATTCAGTTTCTCGATGTGGTCGAGGTAGGCGCTCATGACCTCGGCACAGGAGACCCGTCTGGTGTGAATCGAGCTGGCGAGGCTTACCGCATCCATCGCGACGATGTCATTCATTGCAGACCATCGCGGGTAGGTGACTTCAGCGCGTGCGCTTCTTCGGGCGCTGCCAGCCTTCGATCGTGGTTTGCCGCGCGCGCGCGATCGTGAGCTTTCCCGCCGGCACCTCGCAGGTGACGGTCGAGCCCGCCGCGATGGTGGCGCCCGCGCCGACGCCGAGCGGAGCGACGAGGACGCTGTTCGATCCGGTGTGCACATCGTCGCCGATCGTCGTCACGTGTTTGTTGGCGCCGTCGTAGTTCGCAATGATCGTCCCCGCCCCGATGTTCACCCGCGCGCCGAGCTCGGCATCGCCCACATAGGCGAGATGATTCGCCTTCGAAGCCTCGCCCATGCGCGAGTTCTTCACCTCGACGAAGTTGCCGATGTGCACGTCGCGCTCGAGGTTCGCCGTGGGCCGCAAGCGGGCGAAGGGGCCGATGCGACAGTTGGGGCCGATGACGGCGCGGTCGATCACGCAGTCGGGGAAGATCTCGGTGTCGGCGCCGATCTCGCTATCGCGCACGATCGAGTGCGGCCCGATGCGCACGCGGTCGCCGAGCGTCACCCGGCCCTCGAGAATCACGTTCACATCGAGCACGACGTCGCGCCCCGCTCGCACGCTTCCGCGCACGTCGAGGCGCTGCGGATCGAGAATGGTCACGCCGGCGATGAGGAGCTCGCGCACCTGCCGGCGCCGATGCTCCGCCTCGACCTGCGCGAGCTGCACCTTGTCGTTGACGCCGAGCACCTCGGTCGCGCTCGCCGCGACGAGCGGCTCGACGGCGACCCGCTCCGCGACCGCCATCGCGATGGCATCGGTCAGGTAGTACTCGCGCTGCGCATTCTCGTTCCTGAGCCGTCCGAGCCACTTCTTGAGCCGGCCCGCGGGCGCCGCCAGCACCCCGGTGCTGCACTCGCGAATGGCGAGCTCGCGCCGGGTGGCATCCCGCTCCTCGACGATGCGCCGCACGCGGCCGCGCGCGTCGCGCACGATGCGTCCATAGCCGCTCGGATCCTCGAGTGTGGCCGTGAGGAGCACCGTCCCGCCGGTGCGAGCGCGCTCGAGCAGCGCACGCAGCGTCGCGGCGGTGATGAGCGGCACATCGCCGTAGAGCACGAGAACCGTCTCGTCCCCGGCGAGAGCCGGTGCGGCCTGCTTGAGAGCGTGTCCGGTGCCGAGCTGCTCGGCCTGGTGCACCCAGGAGACGGGCTCATCGGACAGCGCCTCGCGCACGCGCTCGCCGCCGTGCCCGTACACGACCTGAATGGAGGCCGGCTCGAGGGCGCGCGCCGTGGCGATGACATGCCTCAAGAGCGGCTGCCCGGCGAGCGGCTGCAGGACTTTCGGCAGGTCGGAATGCATCCGCTTGCCCTGACCGGCCGCAAGGATCACGACGGCGAGCGGGGAGGTGCGGGCAGCGGCTGCAGGCCCACCTCGTGCCGACCCGCGGCGAACTGGACTCATAGCGAAGGCCGTCGCGCCGCCGCAGGCGTGGGGCTCTCGCAGCCCTGCGGCCGCTCGAGCGTGCGGAGCTTGGCGCGCATGCGCGCCCCGACGAAGATCTGCGGGTTCGAGTGAATCTCGCCCTCGTCGTTCTCGCGCCGCCGGATGAGGGTGCGGGCCCGTAGGAAGGCGTCCTCGAGCGAGCAGGTCTGCGGCATCGAGTCCTTGAGCAGCGCCTCGCCAAAATAGGTGAGGTCGCGGTCGTCGGCGCAACCGAAGGAGCTGTGGCGCGAGTCGGCCGCCGTCATGATGAGGGTCGTGTCGCTGCGCAGCGGACGGATGAAGATTCCGGCGTAGCAGGCCGAGGCGACGATCACGCGCCAGCGAATCCGCGCCGCATCGAGCGCGCGACGCAAGTCGCGCGGCGAGAGTGCATCGTCGGCGAGCCTGCCGTTCGTGATCGCCATGCCGTCCTCGGCCGAGCCGTGCGAGGTGAGCACGAGCACCAGCACGTCCTCGGCGCGATTCATCCGGCGGCCGATCAGCTCGAGCGCATCGCGGAAATTATCGTAGGTGGCGAGCGGATAGGTCGTGCGATCGCGCACGTCGTTCACGAGCTCGACGGAATGCTGGAGCGAGCCGAAGCGCTCGCCGAACACGCGCCGGGCGAGCTCGGCCTCCTTGCGGAACACGCGCTGTTCGCCGTAGCCGGCGAACCCCAGGAAAAAGACGTTGGCGGTGCCCGCCGCGCGCGGGGCCATGCGATCGACCTCGGCCGCAACCCGCGCCGGCTGCTCCGCGAGCAGGGTGCGCGCAGCCGCCTGCAAGGGTTGCTCCGCAGGGGTGGCGGAGGCCGCGCGAGCCACGCCCGCTGGAAGGCACGGCAGGGTCGCAAGACACAGCGCGACGAGTCGACTTGCCGGT
>JASHUC010000166.1 GCA_030040235.1 Gammaproteobacteria bacterium
AGCGACCTGCGCGATCAGCTCGCGCGGCAGCACGGCGAGGATCTGCGCCTCGGCCTGCACGAGTCGCAGCACGGCGATGGCGCGGCCCTGCGGATTGTGATAGCCGCAGAGCTGCGTCCCTTCCGCCGCAAGCTGCGTCACATCGCTCGAGAGTTGCCCCTGAAGGAATCGGTGCGCGTCCGCACCGCGCACGCTCAGCACGCCGAGACCGGTGAGCTCCACAGCATTCGATTGCTCGAGCATCCGAAAGCGTCCTCGCGCAGCCCGCATGGCTCAACCGCATGAATTCTGGCAGAATTTACCATCTCCCGGGAGCACTCATGAGCGCACCACAACCAAGCGGAGCGCCGGCACGCGGGCGGCCCCTGTCGCCGCACCTCACGATCTACAAGATGAGCCGGTACAGCCTGCTCAGCTCCATCTCGAACCGCGCGGTCGGGATCGTGCTCACTTTCGGTCAGCTCCTGCTCGTGTACTGGCTCGTCTCGGTGGCGGGCGGCGAGCAAGCCTACGCGCGGGCCGCTGCCCTGCTTGCAAGCCTGCCGCTCAAGGTCGTGTACGCGGTGCTCCTCGCCGCCTTCGCCTATCACCTCGCCGCGGGCGTGCGCCACCTGGTGTGGGACACCGGTCATGGGCTCTCGAGAGAGCAATCCCGCCGCAGCGCCGGGTGGGTGTTCGGGGTCGCGGTACTGCTCGCGACCGGTCTGATCTTATGGACGTTCCTCGGAGCGGGCAGCCGATGAGCGAGCACCCGGTGAGTGAGCGCTCGGCACTCGGTCGCGTACGGGGCTTCGGCGCCGCGAAGGAGGGCGTCGGCCACTGGTGGACTCAGCGCCTCACCTCGGTCGCGCTCATCGTGCTCGGCTGCTGGTTCGCCGTCTCGCTGCTTGCGCTCCCGGACCACGACTTTGCGGTCGTCTCGGCCTGGATGCGCAGCTGGTGGACGGCGCCTGCGCTGATCCTCTTCGTTCTCACGTGCGCTTGGCACTCCCAGCTCGGCATGCGCGTGATCATCGAGGACTACGTGCACGAGGTCGGGATGAAAACGCTCGCGCTCGCCATCTCGGCCTTTGCGCACGTCGTGGTTGCGGTGATCGCAGTGGTCGCAGTGCTGCGAGTCGCGCTGGGGACCGCCGCTTGAGCGCCTACGAGCTCATCGATCACACCTACGACGTGGTGGTCGTCGGTGCGGGCGGCGCGGGCTTGAGAGCCACCCTCGGGCTCGCCGAGGCGGGTCTCTCGACCGCGTGCATCTCGAAGCTCTTTCCTACGCGCAGTCACACCGTCGCCGCCCAGGGCGGCATCAGTGCCGCGCTGGGGAACATGGGCGAGGACGACTGGCGCTGGCACATGTACGACACCGTCAAGGGTTCCGACTGGCTCGGGGACCAGGACGCGATCGAGCTCATGTGCAAAGAGGCTCCGGCCGCGGTCATCGAGCTCGAGCATTACGGGCTGCCGTTCTCGCGCACCAAGGCCGGGCTCATCTACCAGCGGCCGTTCGGCGGCATGACGACTCACTTCGGGAAGGGCATCGCGCATCGCACCTGTGCGGCGGCGGACCGCACCGGACACGCGATGCTGCACACGCTGTATCAGCAATCGATTCGGCACGCGGCGACGTTCTTCGTCGAGTATTTCGCGATCGATCTGCTGATGGAGAACGGCGCCTGCCGCGGCGTGCTCGCGCTCGACATGAGCGAGGGGAAGCTGCATCGCTTTCGCGCCCACGCGACGATCCTCGCGACCGGCGGCTACGGACGGGCATACTTCTCCTGCACCTCGGCGCATTCCTGCACCGGGGACGGCAACGCGATGGTGCTGCGCGCAGGGCTGCCGCTTCAGGACATGGAATTCGTCCAGTTTCATCCGACCGGCATCTACACCGCCGGCTGCCTGATCACCGAAGGCGTACGCGGCGAGGGCGGGTATCTCACGAACGCCACGGGCGAGCGCTTCATGGAGCGTTATGCGCCGAACGCCAAGGATCTCGCCTCGCGCGACGTGGTGAGCCGGGCGATGACCATCGAGATCCGCGAGGGCCGCGGCGTCGGCCCGGAGCACGACCACATCGAGCTGCACCTCGAGCACCTCGGTCCCGAGGTGATTCGCGAGCGCCTCCCGGGGATCGCCGAGAACGCGCGCATCTTCGCAGGCGTCGATGTGACCAAGCAGCCCATTCCGGTGCTGCCGACCGTGCACTACAACATGGGCGGGATACCCTGCAACGTGCGCGGGGAGGTGGTTGCGGGCCGCGACGGGGATCCCGATGCCGTCGTGCCGGGCCTGTACGCGGCAGGCGAGGCGGCTTGCGTCTCGGTGCACGGGGCAAACCGTCTGGGCTCGAACTCGCTGCTCGATCTCGTCATCTTCGGGCGTCAGGTGGCGCGCAGCTGTACCGAGTCGATCCGTCCGGGAAGCGCGCAACCTCCCTTGCCCGCCGACGCCGCCGAGGCCGCGATCTCGCGGCTCGATCGGCTGCGCCACGCGAGCGGCTCGCGACCGACGGCGGCAATCCGCCTCGAGATGCAGCGAATCATGCAGAACGATGCCGCCGTCTTTCGCACGGGGGCCACGCTGCGCGAGGGCAAGGAGCGCCTTGCGCGTACCGTCGCCTCCATGGCGGATGTGCGGGTTCTCGATCGCTCGCTCATCTGGAACACCGACCTCATCGAGACGCTCGAGCTCGAGAACCTGCTGCTGCAGGCGATGGCCACCATCGGCTCTGCCGAGCAGCGCACCGAGAGCCGCGGGGCTCACGCGCGCGAGGACTTTCCACAGCGCGACGATGCGAACTGGCTCAAGCACACGCTCGTCTGGGTGGACCCGAGCGGCGGTGCGCGCTTCGGCTCCCGTCCCGTGCATCTCAACCCGCTGACGGGCGATGTGCAATCCATTGCGCCCAAGGCGCGGACCTACTGAAAGGCGCCGCAACGCGCGGCGAGCACCCGATGGCTCACTTCATCTTGCCGAAGGACTCGAAGATCAACCCGCACGGACGCGTGCACAAGGCGGCGGGGAGCAAGGATTTCCGCACCTTTCGCATCTATCGGTTCGATCCCGACTCCGCCGACGGTCCCCGCATCGACACCTTCGAGCTCGATGCCAAGGCCGCAGGTCCGATGGTGCTCGATGCGCTCATTCAGATCAAAGGGGCTCTCGATTCGACACTGACGTTCCGCCGCTCGTGCCGCGAGGGCATTTGTGGCTCGTGCGCCATGAACATCAACGGCATCAACCGCCTCGCCTGCACCACGGCCACCGCGGACCTCAAGGGCGAGATCCGCATCTATCCGCTGCCGGCGATGCCCGTCGTCAAGGATCTCGTGCCCGACCTCACGCGGTTCTACGCGCAGTACGCCGCCGTCGAGCCGTGGCTCAAAACCTCGACACCCGCTTCCCCCGATCGCGAGCGGCTGCAATCGAAGCAGGAGCAGGAACGCATCGACCGCCCCGCGGCCTGCATCCTGTGCGCCTGCTGCTCCACCGCTTGCCCGAGCTACTGGTGGAACCCCGAGCGCTTCCTCGGGCCTGCCGCCCTTCTCGCCTCCTACCGTTGGATCATCGACAGCCGGGACGAGGCGACCGGTGAGCGCCTCGATCAGCTCGAGGATCCCTTCCGGCTTTATCGCTGCCACACGATCATGAACTGCACGGACGTGTGTCCGAAGGATTTGAATCCGGCGAAGGCGATCGCGGAGATCAAAAAGATGCTGGTCACGCGCCGGTACTGAGATGTGACCGCGCGAGAGCGGCTTCGGTGGCGTTGCCGGCGCGGCATGAAGGAGCTCGACCTGCTGCTCGAGCGCTTCCTGCACGATCATTACGACCGAGCCCCGCCCGAGCGGCAGCGCGCATTCGAGCGCTTGCTTGCGCTGCCGGATCCGCGGCTCGCTGAGCTGCTGCTCGGTGCCCGGCCGGACGGCTCCGCTGGGCATTTTTCGGGCCCGCTCGATGCTCACCTGGCAGAGGTGCTCGCTCTGGTCGCCACTTCGATGCCCCGGTAGACTCGGCAAATCCCTCGTGACAGGCTTCACATTCCATGTACCCCTCGCGCTACGCCGTCACTCCGGTGTCATCCGGCCGCTGCCGGGCACCGTATACGCTGCCGGCGGGGTTGGCCGCTCCTCGGATGCGCCTGAACTTCCATGGGGGATCAGGGTCTATTCAGCTCGCGGCACGGGGAGCTTCCGGGGCAGGAGGCTCCCGTGACCGCCGATCCGACTGATCTGAGCCTCGTCCGGCGCGTGCAGCGCGGGGATAAAGGTGCATTCGATGCGCTGGTGCTCAAGTACCAGCACAAAGTAGTGAAGCTGGTTATGCGTTATGTACGCAATCCTGCGGAAGCCGAGGATGTCGCCCAGGAAGCCTTCATCAAGGCGTACCGTGCGCTTCCCCAATTCCGTGGCGACAGCGCCTTCTACACCTGGCTCTATCGCATTGCGATCAATACGGCGAAGAACGCGGTCGTGTCACGTGACCGAAGCCCGGTCGACTTCGACCTCGATATGCAGAATCCGGACGAGTCCTACGAGCTGCAGGGCCGGCTCAAGGACTCCGAGACACCCGAGGGCCTCGTCCTCACGGACGAGATCCGGGGTACGGTCAACGCCGCCATCGATGCCCTCCCGGAGGATCTCAGGACCGCCATCGTGCTGCGCGAGCTCGAGGGGCTGTCGTACGAGGAGATCGCCGCGACGATGGGCTGTCCGGTGGGCACGGTACGGTCGCGGATCTTTCGTGCCCGTGAGGCCATTGACCGTCGATTGAGAGAGGTCTTCGAAGGGGGCTTGGGACGCGCGGAGGAATTGGGATGAGCAACGACGAGCTCGATAGTCAGCTTTCCGCCATGTTCGATGGCGAGCTGCCCGCCCCCGAGTGCGAGCTGCTCGCGCGACGGCTCGCGCGCGACGATATGCTCAAGGCGCGCTGGGGACGCTATGCAGCGATCGGTGCGGCCATTCGCAAGGAGCAGGGCATCCGCTTGCATGGGCGGCTCGCGGGCCGGGTGAGCTCGGCGATTGTCGCCGAGCCGGCGCTGCTCGCCGGTTCCTTTCGAGGGACCGCCGGACATCTGGTCGGTCCTCGTCTGATTCGCTGGTGGCAGCCCGTCGCGGGAGCTGCCGTGGCCGCCTCGGTCGCCGCCGCCGCCATCCTGTGGCTTCGCGCCGGATCGCCCGATGCCCCCATCGTCGCCGCCGCCCCGGCAATCGCGGCAGCCTCCGTCGCCCGTCCCGGCGCGAACGAGGAGTCCGCAAGTTCCGACAGTTACGTGGTCCCACCCTCGGTCGAGAGCTCCTCGGCGGCCCCTCCGACCGAGCTCGCCGACTTCGTGGTCGCGCACAGCGAGTACTCGATGCCGCTGCTCAGGCGCAGTGCACTCACCTCACTGGTCTCGGCCGAGGCGGTGAGCGATGCGGATGCGGGCCGCCGCGCGAGCTCGGCGAGCAGCGATGGGGATCGAAGCGCGCATGCGGACCCGGCGCGCTAGCGAACAGCTTGCCTGGCTCGCGTTCGTCCTGACGGTCGCGACCGCCGCGTGCGCCGAGGAGCCGCAGAAGTGGCTCGACCGCATGAACCAGGCGCTCACGACGCTCAACTACGATGGGGTGTTCTCCCACATCCAGGGCGGCCGGGTCGAGACGCTGCGCATCATTCACCGTGTGCAGAATGGGTCGGTCACGGAGCGGCTCGTCTCCCTCGATGGCTCCGGACGCGAGTTCATCCGCACCGGCTCGCAGCTGCTGTGCTATCTGCCGGACGAGCGCACGGTGCTCGTCGAACGGCAGCCCCAGGCGAGCACGCTGCTCGGCAGCTTGCCGAAATTCGATGCAGCCACGAGCAAGTTCTACGACATCAAGGCCTCCCGGCACACGCGGCTCATCGGCAGACCCACCCGCCTGATCGTCGTCGATCCAAAGGACGAGTACCGCTACGGATATCGGCTCTGGATCGACGAGAAGACCGGCATGCCCTTGAGAACGCAGCTCTGCGACGGCAAGGGACGGGTCATCGAGCAGGTCGTCTTTGCGAGCATCGCAACGCCGCAGCACATCCCCGACTCCGAATTCAGGCCGGATCTGTCGACGGCGGGATTCCAGTGGCTGCGCCAGGTCCCGGCACCGGTGCCGCCGAGCCTCCCGGTCTACTCCTGGAGCGCGCTGAAGCTGCCGCCCGGCTTTCATATTTCGGTGCGCGCCGCGCAGGTCATGCCGGGCGCGACCGGCCTCGTCGAGCACCTCGTCTACACCGACGGGATCGCCTCGGTCTCGGTGTTCGTCGAGTCGCACATGCACGCCGGTCACCTCCTCCCGGGCGGGATGCAGCTCGGTTCCACGTCCACCTTCGCGACCGTCGTCGACGGTCATCCGGTGACGGCGGTCGGAGAGGTTCCCCCGCAGACCGTCCGGTTCATTGCGAATTCGATGAAGGGGCAGCCGCCTCCTCATTGACCGCCGCCCCGCCGATCACGCATGCCGACGGAGAGCCAAGGACGCGCCGCACGACTGACGCTCGTGCACCGCCCGGATTGCGAGCTCTGCGAGGAGATGCTCGCCGAACTGGCCCGGCTCGGACGGACGGTGGAACTGCCGGCGATCGAGCTCGTGGAGGTGGCCAGCGACCCCGAGCTCTATCGTCGGCACGGGCTGCACGTTCCGGTGCTGCTGCTCGATGGCACCGTCGTGTGCCGGCACCGCCTCGATGTGCCGGAGCTCGTGCGACTGCTCGGTCACCCCGCACAGCGCTCAGAGTGAAAGCCGTATAGAATCCGCCCCCGAACGGCCGCGTGGGATGGTCCGAGCGGCGGAACCCATTCTTGATGCGGCTCATACGCAACTTCTCCATCATTGCGCACGTCGATCACGGCAAATCGACACTGGCGGACCGGCTCATCCAGCTCTGCGGCGGCCTCGAGGCTCGCGAAATGCAGGAGCAGGTGCTCGATTCCATGGAACTCGAGCGCGAGCGCGGCATCACGATCAAGGCGCAGAGCGTGACGCTTTACTACGAGGCCCGCGACGGGCTTCGCTACCAGCTCAATCTCATCGACACCCCGGGCCACGTCGACTTCTCCTACGAGGTGTCGCGCTCGCTCGCCGCGTGCGAGGGCGCGCTGCTCGTCGTGGATGCCTCCCAGGGCGTCGAGGCGCAGAGCGT
>JASHUC010000167.1 GCA_030040235.1 Gammaproteobacteria bacterium
GGCGAACCGACCCGGGTGGGCTCAGTTGAGCCGCCGTGAACGATCGTTCGGATCCGCAGCGGGCTCGGCAGGCGATTCAAAGCCCTTGTGCTTGGAGACCCTGGCCGGATCTCTGATCGAAGCGCTCTCCACGCGAAAGGCATGCCACCAGGTATTCGCCCGAGCCCCGCCCCACATGTCCTGCGCGAAAGCATAGACGGCAAATGGAATCCCATTCGCGGATAAGGTGTCACCGTGGATCGAGAGCGCCGCGATCTCCTCGGAGACGCCGGTCGGCTCGCTCGGGACGCCGAAGACGAGACGGCACTTGCCTTCGAAGCGCAGCCCGCGCCACAGCACACCTTCATGCTCCCAGTGTTTGGCGACATAACGCGCGAGCGGCCGCTCACCCTCGGCGCTCGGGCCGATCCAGATCGCACCCCCGGTGATGCGGAAATAGGGCGAGGCCGTGACCCTCATCGCCTGGCCGTGGTCCCCGACGAGGGTCAGTTCGATCAATTCGCTAGCCGTGTTACTCATGGCGTAATCCAGCCATGCAGCAAGGTATGGTCCCGCAGGCGCGCGGCTCATGCGGCGAAGATCGTCGAAGCGTGCCCGCATTCGCGATCTATTGCGCGGACGAGCTTGGACGTGAGCTCACAATGATTCGCGCGCCGCGCCGGTAGGTCCAGTAAGCGCTCGCCCAGTCGATCAATACCACGAGGCGGTTGCGAAAACCGATGAGAAAGAAAATGTGCGCCGCCAGCCAGAACCACCAGGCAATGATTCCGGTGAGCCGCAGAGGCCCAAATTGCACGACGGCCGCGCGTCGACCGATGGTCGCAAGTTGACCGAAGTTGCGATAGCGGAACGGCTTCGGGGGCGCGCCACGCAATCGCGCCCGAAGCGAGTGCGCCACGTGCGCTCCCATCTGTTTGGCGGCCGGTGCGAGCCCGGGAACAATGCCCGAGCCGCAGCTGACGTGCGCCAGATCGCCGGCGACGAACACCTCGGGGTGCCCATCGAGGCTCAGATCAGCGCGAACCCTGACCCGGCCGGAACGATCGGTCTCGACACCCAAATGCCGGCCGAGGGGCGAGGCCTCGACGCCCGCCGCCCAGAGCACCGTGCGAGCTGCAATCTGCTCGCCATCGATGGACACGCCCGTGGGACTCACCTGGGTGATCGGCCGCCCGGTATGCACGGTGACGCCCAGTCGGTGCAAAGCGCGCTCGGCATGCCGTGACAGTGTGTCGGCGAACGTCGGCAAGACTCTGGGTCCGGCCTCCACCAGTAGGATGCGTGCCGAGGCTGGGCTCATGTGCCGGAACTCGCCCTTGAGGGTGTGGCGTGCGATCTCTGCCAAGGTGCCCGCAAGCTCGACTCCGGTTGGACCACCGCCGACGATGACAAAGGTGAGCCACGCCGCGCGCGCGGCGCCGTCGAGTGCCGCTTCGGCCCGCTCGAATGCCGTGAGGATGCGCGCGCGCATGGCCAGCGCATCATCCAGAGTCTTCAGCCCGACGGCGCTGCCTCGCCATTCCTCGTGGCCGAAGTACGTGTGCGTGACGCCGGTCGCGATCAACAGATAGTCGTAGGCGTAGGGGATGCCATCGGCGGTGACGCGGCGTGCGGCGGTGTCGATGCGAGTGACCTCACCGAGCAGCACGGTGACGTTGCGCTGACGGCGCAGTATGTGGCGCAGCGGTGCTGCAATCGATGGCGCGGCGAGCCCCGCGGTCGCGACCTGATAGAGCAGTGGCTGAAAGGTATGGTGATTACTGCGATCGATCAGCAAAATGTCGGCAGCCGCGTGCCGCAGGCCTCGCACGGCCCACAATCCGGTGAAGCCGCCTCCGAGGACAACGATGCGTGGCCGGGGAATCACGAGGGCGAGGGGCGCGCCGCCTGCTGCCTGCGCGTGGTTTGGGAGCGGGCTACTCCTTCGACTTGAGGCTCGCTGCATTCGCCGCGATGAAGGCCTTGATGTCATCGGCCATGGCGAGGAGCCTCAACCACTGCTCCTTGTACAGGGTGACCGGAAACCGGCCCATGCCGTAGACGGAGAGGGCACCCTTCTCGCTCACCTTCATGGCGGGCTTGCCGGGGCCTGCTGAGCGCTTCAAGCGCTCGTTCTCGGCTCGGAGCCGCTCGAGCTCGGCTTGCAACTCATCGGACACGAATGACCTCTCTTTCCGGCAAAACGGCGGGAACCGCCGGCGCGCGTGATAGGATGCCCCAGAACGCGGCGACGGGACACTGGCGTGCACTCGGACTTGCATCGGCAAGCCCGAATCCACTACTTTCCGCCCGGAACAAGTCACACAAGGGCTGCCTCTCAGCCCCCCGGGGATCGATGGGCCTTCTCCTGCGCGTCAATGCCGTGCTCGTCCTGGGCTACATCCTCGGGGGCGTGGCGTTGGGCTTGCTTTGCTCGGCCGTGCTCAAGGCCGATGCGCGGCGCGAGGTCCTGGGCACTGCGAGCCTCATGCTCGACAGTGCGCTTGCGAGCCGCGCTTACACGGCCAACGAAATCGACCCGCTGCTCGTCGATCAGATGCGCAGCCGCTTCCTGCCGCAGAGCATTCCCTTTTACGCGGCGACCCAGAACTTCCTCGCGCTGCGCGAGCGGCATCCCGATTTCTACTACAAGGAAGCCACACTCAATCCGAGCAATCCTCGCGATCGGGCGACCGATTGGGAGGCGGACGTCATCGAGCAATTCCGCAACAGTCCCACCACCACTCAGGTCGAAGGCGAGCGGGACACTCCGGCCGGACC
>JASHUC010000168.1 GCA_030040235.1 Gammaproteobacteria bacterium
TCAAGCTCACCGACCTGGGTCTTGCCTTCGCGAATGCCTCGCTCGATGAGCGCAAGCGGATCTTCGCGCGCCAGCTCCTGGCCTACGTGCCTCTCGCGGCCCACATTCGCCGGGTGCTCGATGAGCGCGGCAGCCACGCCGCGCGCAAGACGCGCTTCTCCGACGAGCTCGAGGACCACATGGGCGAGGAGCCGGCCGAGCAGACCCTGCGCACCATCATCAGCTGGGGACGCTACGCCGAGGCCTTCGCCTACGACGACGAGAACGCGACCTTCAGTCTCGAGAACCCGAGCTAGCGCGCCCCACCTTTTGCTCCGGGCCCGTGACTGCTAGCATCGCGACCCAAAACCGCAGGGAGATACCCATGACCCGCACATCGAGCCTCGCGCTTTCCCTCGCACTCACGCTGGTGCTCGCGGTCCCCTTCGCTGCCGCGCAGCGGCCCGACGAAGGCCGCAGTGCCGAGCGTGCCGCCCCGGCCCGGCCCGGTGCCGGGCGCCCCCCGGCGCCCCGCGCGCAGCCGGCGCCCGCACCCACCCGGTATCGGCGCGTTTCGGCGCCGAAGGGCTGGAATAACCGGCCGGCGACCGTAGACCGGTCCAAGTACCAGCACAACTTCAAGGCGCCGCGCAGCTACAGGATCGGCCCCTACGTTCGCCCCGCCGGCTGGGTCGCAGAGCATTGGGCCTTCGGGCAGATTCTGCCGGCCGCATACTGGACGGCCGAGTATCTCATCGGCGATTACTGGCTCTTCGGGCTGCAGGTTCCGCCCGCAGGCTACGAGTGGGTGCGCGACGATGACGATGCGATTCTCGTGAACACCTCGACCGGCGAGATCCTCCAGGTCGAATACGGCGTGTTCTCCTGAGCGCCTCGGCCACACGCGAGCATGCTGTTTCCCACCACGCTCGTCGGCAGCTATCCGCAGCCTGACTGGCTGATCGACCGGGCGAAGCTCGCGGGCCGCTTTCCGCCGCGGGTGCGCGAGCGCAGCCTGTGGCGCATTGCGCAGCCCTTTCTCGCCGAGGCGCAGGAGGATGCGACGCTCCTCGCCATTCGCGCCCAGGAGGAGGCAGGCCTCGATATCGTCACGGACGGGGAGATTCGCCGGGAGAGCTACTCGAACCGCTTCGCGACCGCCCTCGAGGGCGTCGACATCGACAACCCCGGCACCGCGCTCGATCGCTCGGGGCACCCCAATCCGGTGCCCCGCATCATCGGGCGCATCCGTCGCAAGCACCCCGTGCAGCTCGATGATCTGCGCTTTCTCAAGCGCCACACCGCGCACACGGTCAAGATGACCGTGCCCGGCCCCTTCACCATGTCGCAGCAGGCGCAGAACGACTTCTACCCGAGCGAGGAAGCCGCGGCGATGGATTACGCCCAAGCGGTCAACGAGGAGGTGCGCGATCTCTTTGCCGCCGGGGCGGATGTGGTCCAGGTCGACGAGCCGTACATGCAGGCCCGCCCGGAGAAGGCGCGCCAGTACGGCCTGAAGGCGCTCAACCGTGCGCTCGAAGGTATCGAAGGCGCCACGGCGGTTCACATCTGCTTCGGATACGCCGCCATCATCCACCAGCGCCCGTCGGGGTATTCCTTCCTGCCCGAGCTCGCCGATTGCCGCTGCGCCCAGATCTCGATAGAGACCGCGCAGTCCAATCTCGACTGCGCCGTGCTCGAGCGCCTCCCGGGCAAGCAGATCATGGTCGGCGCGCTCGATCTGTCCAACCCGCAGGTCGAGACGCCGCAGACGATCGTCGAGCGCGTGCGCCGCGCTCTGCGCCATATCGCCCCCGAGCGGGTCATTCTCGCCCCGGACTGCGGCATGAAGTACCTGCCGCGCGAGGTGGCCTTCGGCAAGCTCAAGTCCCTCGTCGCGGCGGCGGCGATCCTGCGCCAGGAGCACGGCCGCTAACACACCGCGGGGTGCTCCGGCGCGTCACTTCGGAAAGGTGAGCCGGTCCTGAATCGCGAGCAGCACCTCGCGCCGCGAGACCTCCCCCACGAGCGAGTTGCGCCACGCCCCGCGCGTCACCGGCAGCACCGTCGCCTGCTCGCGCAGAAACCCATCGAGCGCCGTGCCGAGCGCCATGTCGGGTGAGAGCACGAAGCTCGCGGGGTGAGCGATGTGCTCCACGGCATCGGCTCCCTGGATCGTGCCGTTCTGCACCTGATCGAGCACCTGCCGCGGATCGAGCCAGGCGATGAGCTGGTCGCCGTCCACCACGTACACGCGCTCGAGGGGGCGGTTCGGCAGCTGCGCGAGCAGGTCTCTCACGCTCGTCGTTCGCGGAACCGTCGCCGCGGCTGGCTTGATGAGGGGCTCCACCGTCCTCAACCGCCAGTCATCCGGTGCCGCGGAGGCCGCGGCCCGGGCGAGCGAGTGGTGATAGACGGACTCCCCGCGCCGATAGACCTTCGCGGTGTAGTGCGCGGTCACGCACGCGAGCATCAGAGGCAGCACGATGTCGTAGTCGCCCGTCAACTCGAAGACCATGAGAATCGAGGTGAGCGGAGCATGCGTGGTCGCGGCCAGGAAGCCGCCCATCCCGATGAGCGCGTAGACGGCGGGTACCGAGGCGATGTGCGGCATCGCGGTGTGCAGAAGCTCCCCGACCGCGCCCCCGATCGCGCACCCGATGAACAGGGTCGGAGTGAAGATGCCGCCCACCGCCCCCGAGCCGACCGTCGCCGCCGTCGCGAGCACCTTCGCCGCGAGCACGGTGAGCAGCCACCCGCCGTGCAGCTCACCCGAGAGAATGTCCCCGACGACGCTGTAGCCGTTGCCCCAGACCTGGGGTACGAAGATCGAGATCGCCCCCACCACCACTCCGCCGAGCCCGAGCTGCCAGTACGGCGGCCAGTGCAGCCGCACGAAGCGCGACTTCGCAAAGTCCACGAAGTTGAGGAACGGGGGCGCAAGGTGTCCGAGCAGCACCCCGAGCACGAGGAAGAAGACGAGCTCGATGTTGGAGGCGAACTGAATCTGCGGAACGGCAAAAAGAGGCCCCTCGACGAAAATGCGATGGATGGTCGCATTGGCGGTGACCGAGGCGACGACCAGCGGCCCGAAGCTCTCCATGGCCGTGTTGCCGAGCACGATCTCCGAGACGAAGAGGGCTCCCGAGATCGGCGCGTTGTAGGCGGCGGCGATTCCGGCCGCCGCGCCGCAGGCCACCATGAGCCTGAGGCGCGGAATGGAGGCGCGCGCGACCACCCCGAGCTTCGACCCCACCATCGCCGCGAGCTGCACCATCGGACCTTCCCGTCCGATCGAGCCCCCCGAGGCGATCGAGCACAGCGAGGAGAGCGCAGAGAGCAGCGTCGTGCGAAAGCCGATGCGCCCGTCGCCGACGAGCACGGCCTCCATGTAATCGGCCGCCCGCGGCACGGTGAGCACGCGCCCGGCCCAGTGCAGGATGAGGCCCGCGAGCAGCCCTCCAGCGACCGGCACCACCATCCGGTGCCACCAGACGAGCTGCAGGGCCGCCTCGACGATGCCGGTGGTGTTCTGCCCCGTGAACAGCCGCTCGAGCAATCGCGTACCCACGCGGAAGAGCCAGCTCGCGAGCGCTCCCAGAAAGCCGGTGAGCGCGGCCCAGAAGATGATCCCGGCGAGATCCTCGTGTCCGAACAGCAGCAGCCGCAGCCGCGTGACCAGCGACAACGAGAGCTGGGGGAGGTCCCGGACGTGGTTCGCCATGAACGCCAGAGTGGGTTTTGTGCGTGCCGCATCATAACGGATGGAACCCGCGCCCCGGCCAAGCATTGGCCTGACAGGAGCCCTTTTTCGGAGTTCGACAAAATGCGCCGCAACCGGTGGATGGGGATGATCTCGTGCCTCGCGTGCATGATGATTGCCTGCGCCGCGTGGCCTCGGCTCGCTCTGGCGCAGACCCCCGGAGCGGACGACGACCCGCCGGACCCGGCTCAGAGCGCCGCTGCTGCGGATGCACAGCGCCATGTGGAGGATGCCATCCAGGCGGTGGCCCGCATGCTCGCGGAGCCGCGCCTCGCGGCACTGCTCGATCGGGCGAAGGGCGTGCTCATCGTGCCCCGCTATGCCGAGGGGGGCTTCATCGTCGGCGGTAGCGGCGGGGTCGGAGTGCTCCTCGCCCATACTCACCGAACCTGGACCGACCCGGTGTTCTATCGGGTGGGCGGGGTGAGCATCGGACTGCAGCTGGGTGGGGCGAGCGGCCCGATCGCCCTGCTCCTCATGAGCGAGAAGGCGGTCCAGAAGTTTCAGGACAGCTTGAGCACGTGGTCGCTCGGCGGCCGCGCTGGGCTCACGGTGGCGCGCTTCTCGCAGCAGACGAGCCATCCGGCGGGCAGCCTCGATGTGATCGTCTGGTCGCGCGTGCAGGGACTGTTCGGCGGTGTCGCCTTCAGCGCACTGGACGTGACTCCGGATCAAACCGCAAACCACGCCTACTATCGCAGCCCCGTCGCCCCTCTGCAGATCCTCGTCGGCGCGGTACGCAATCCGCGTGCGCAGCCCCTGTGCGATGCGCTCGCGACCCATGTCGCTCTAAACTGAGCGTCCCCGCGAGCCGCTCTCCCGGGGCGGTGAAGGCATGATCATCGCGTGCTCGCATTGCGGAACGCTCCAGGACCTCGTGCCGCTCGCCTCGCAGACCACCGCGTTCTGCTCGGTCTGCGAGAACGCGCTCGAGCGCACCAGCGGACGCAGCCTCTCCGCGGCGCTCGCCTGCGCCTCGGCGACGCTGGTGCTGCTCATTCCCGCGAACCTGCTTCCGTTCCTCAGCGTGTCGCTCCTCGGCATGCGTCGGGTGAGCCGGCTCGGCTCCGGAGTCATCGAGCTGTGGAATCACCAGTGGATCCTGGTCGCCGTGCTGGTCGCAGCCTTCGCAATCCTCCTGCCGCTGGTGCGCTACGCGCTGCTCACCGTGGTGCTCGCCCTGGTGCAGCTCGGACGCAAGCCCCATTGGCTCGGGCGGGCCTTCCGCTGGGCGATCCAGCTCGATCTCTGGAGCATGCCGGATGTGTTCCTCGTCGGACTCGCCGTGGGCTACAGCCGCATCGTCGCAAACCTCTCGGTCACGATCGGGTGGGGCGGCTTCTGCTTCATCGCCGCCGCCTTCCTCTCGATGCTCTCGCGCGCTGCGCTCGACCGCCGCACCGTCTGGCGCGCGATCGATTCCGGTCAGCCATCGCTCCCGCCCGGCGCCGCAGTCCTCTCCTGCACCGTGTGCGACATCGTGCTCCCGATGGATCAGGAGGGCCTGCCCTGTCCGCGCTGCCGGAGCCGGCTGCACGCGCGCAAGCCCGACGCCATCGTGCGCACGCTCGCGCTGCTCATCGCGGCCTTGTTGCTGTATATCCCCTCCAACGTCTATCCCATGAGCAGTGACACGCAGCTCGGTCAGCTCATCCCCTATCGCATCGTCGACGGCATCACCGAGCTCTATCGGGCCGGGCTCTGGCCGCTCGGTATCCTGATCTTCTGCACGAGCATCGCGATCCCCTTCCTGAAGCTCGCCGCGCTCGGCTGGTTCCTGATCTCGATCCGGCGCAGATCGCGCCGTAAACTGCGGCTGAAGACTCGCCTGTACCGGTTCATCGACGAGATCGGACGCTGGTCCAACACCGACGTGTTCACGATCGCCGTGTTTCTGCCCGTCCTGCAATTCGGCACGCTCGTAAGCTCGCATGCGGAGACGGGCGCCACCGCATTCATTCTCGTCGTGGTGCTCACGATGTTCGCCTCGCGCGCCTTCGACCCGCGGCTGATGTGGGATGCGGCGTTCGAGCCGAGGTCCGATGCGCGCCTCGAGGATGCCCCGGATCTCGGCCTCCAGGGAGCCCCATGAGCGGCCGCGAGCAGCTCGGCACTGCGTCGCTGCGCACGGCGACCGGCCGGCGAATGACGTGGTGGCCGGGCTGGATCTGGGCGGTGCCGATCGCGGCGATCGGGATCGTCGTGTGGCTGATGCTGCGCGCGCTCAGCAGCCGCGGAATCGACGTGACGGTCTCCTTCGAGAACGCCGCCGGCATGAGCGTCAACAACACCCGGGTGTACTACCGCGGACTCGAGGTGGGTGCCGTCAGCCGTCTGGAGCTCGCCCCGGACGGGAGTCACATCATCGCGACGCTCGACATCGACGGGGACCTCGCCCCCTACGTCAACTCCGGCAGCGCCTTCTATCTCGAAGGCGCTCAGCCGAGCCTCGCCGATCCCTCCTCGCTCAAGTCGATCATCTCCGGACCGACCATCGAGCTCATTCCCGGACACGGTGCGGCGGCCCGGCAATTCACCGGGCGCGTGGGCGAGCCTCCGGAGAAGCTCGCAATCACCCTGCCCTATCTCGTGACCTTCGCCCCACCGGTCGGCGGCATCCCGGCCGGATCACCCGTGACGTTCGGCGGGTTTTCCGTGGGGGAGGTCGCGAGCACGGCGCTCGCCGTCGAGCCCCGCAGCGGTGTCGCCCAAACGCGCGCCGTGGTGCTCCTCGATCCGACGCGCTTTCACCTCATCGGCCTCGCGACCCCGGAGAGGCTCGGGACGCCCGAGAGCTGGAGCCCGGTCATGAACGAGGCGCTCGGCGAGCTCGTGCGTCACGGGCTGCGGGCGAGCCTCTCTCAAACACCTCCGCTCATCGGAAGTCCACAGATCGCCCTCGCCATGGTGCCGGGCGCTGCGCCGGCCGCTCTCGACACGAGCGGCCGCTATCCGGCCATTCCGAGCGTCGCGGGTGGCGGGCTGCAAGCCTTCGCCGCGAGTCTCGGCCGCGTTCCGATCACCGCGATCGGCGACAACGTGCGTGCGATCACCGCACAGCTTCGCACCCTCAGCAGCTCCCCGAGGCTCGAGGACAGTCTGCAGCATCTCGACCGCGCGCTCGCCGAGCTCGATGCGACCGTGCGTCAGTCGGGGCCGCAAGTGGCACCGACGCTCAACGATGTGCGTCAGACGGTCGATGCGCTGCGCAGGAGCGCGGCCCAGATCGATGCGACCGCGGCATCCGCCAGTGTCATGTTGAATGGCAGCGCCACACCGCCGGGCGGCAACATGCAACAGGCGCTCGAGGAGTTGACCGGCGCTGCGCGCTCGATCCGTGAGCTCGCCGACTATCTCGACCGGCACCCCGAAGCCCTCATCCGGGGACGCCGCTGAGTGGGCTCTGCAGCCATGGCGCTGCCCGTTATCATTGGCGGCTATCCTCGGAGGAGACGCGGATGAATCGGCCTTTCGCTACTGCTCTGCTCGTTGCGGGCGCGCTCACGGGCGTGGTCATGCTGCTTGCGAGCTGCGCCTCGAGTCCGCCATCGAAGTACTACGCGCTCGCGGCAGCCCCCGCGAGCGGCGCTGCACCGCAAGCGCACGCGCAGCTGCCGGTCAGGGTGGTCGCCGTTCACATTCCTCCCATGCTCGATCGGCAGGAGATCGCGCGTCCGAGCGCGGGCAATCAGCTCGTGATCAGCAGCGATGAGCGCTGGGACGCCCCGCTCGATGAGATGATCCAGCAGGTTCTCACACGCGATCTCATCGCGCGGCTGCCGGCGGGCAAGGTGATCCTCCCCGGCGCGCCGGCGCCGGCACGGGTCGATTTGATCGTAGTCAACATCCTCGATTTTCAGAGCGATGTGACGGGCAATGTGGTTTTCCAGGGAAGCTGGTCGCTGCTTGCGCCGGGGAGTGCCACTCCGGCGCTCATTCGCGATTTCCGCTACGGCGGGAACGCAAGTCCAGGCAGCACCGCCGATGAGGTTCAGGCAATGAGCAG
>JASHUC010000169.1 GCA_030040235.1 Gammaproteobacteria bacterium
AGAAGATCTCGTTCAACCCGAGCGAGATCGAGGCGACGAGGACTGCCGAGATCCATTGATCTCACCCGAGCCGCGCGTGAATGGCCTGGACGACGACAGATCCCTCTCCGACCGCCGAGGCGACCCTTTTTACCGAGCCCGAGCGCACATCGCCCACAGCGAAGACGCCCGAGAGATTGGTCTGAAAGAAGTTGAACGGAACGGCAGCATCGGTGCCGCAACCCTCTCCTGTGAGGACAAAACCGTGGTCGTCCAGTCGTACGACACCCCTGAGCCACCCCGTGCAGGGATCTCGTAGTATCCCGGGCGGGTGCTCAACTGGAGCTTTTCGGCGCGGCGAGGGACCGCCACCCGCGCCCCGAACTTGATCGCCTGGAGCTCGGCCCGGAAGGCGAGGTCGGCGCCGGAGACGCCCGTCGGGAAACCGAGAAAGTTCTCGATGCGCGAAGAGGCCGCCGATTGACCGCCGATCGCCGTGTCATCGAGCAGAATCGTTTGCAGTCCCTCCGAGGCACCGTAGACGGCCGCCGAGAAGCCAGCCGGACCCGCCCCCGCAATGATCAGATCCACCGGATCGTCGTGGTGGGCAGCGAGTTCCAGTCCGAGGGCGCGTGCCACCTCCGCGACGGAGGGCTCGCGCAGGACGTGTCGGCCCCGATCACATAGCGAGCTGGCATCGGCAATGGTACCGTCGTCTCCTCGTTCGCTTCGATGAGCGCCATGGTGTCCGCGAGCAACCGGTTCAGGGCTGTCGGTGAGCACCTCCGTCCAAGCGTACTGCGACACACCTTCGGCCCGCTGCGTCAGGAGAACGACGCCCGCGGTGCACCCGGGGGTTGTTCTGGCTACCTCAGTGCTGGCCTCGAGCCTGTCTTTTATCGACGGCTCCGTAGTGAACGTTGCGCTGCCGACAATCGGTCGCGCTTTTTCGGCCGACCCGGATGCTCTGCAGTGGACCGTCAACGCCTATTTATTGCCACTCAGCGCCATGCTGCTACTCGGTGGCGCTGCCGGCGACCGCTTCGGCCGGCGCACGCTACTGCTCTGGGGGACGATTCTGTTCGCAGTGGCGTCCCTCGCTTGCGCGCTCGCGCCACACGTCGCACCGCTGCTCGGGGCGCGATTCCTTCAAGGCGTCGGCAGCGCGATGCTGATGCCGAACAGTCTCGCAATCCTCGGGGAAACTTTCACTGCGGAGGAGAAAGGCCGCGCAGTGGGAATCTGGGCCGCTGCCAGCGCAATTGCTGGGGCTCTCGGACCGGTGCTCGGCGGCTGGCTCGTCGACCTCGGGAGCTGGCGCGCCATCTTTCTGATCAACTTGCCCATCGCCGCCGTGGTGGTCGTGCTGGCGCTGCGCTACATTCCAGAAGGTCGCGGGCGCCGCCGGGAAGCGCTGGATGTGTCGGGAGCCGCCTTGGCTACGGCAGGCCTCGGGGCACTCACATGGGTGCTTACCGTTGCGGGCAGTCCGACGGGGCCGACCCGGTTCACCGTCTTGGTGGCCCTCGGCGCAATCGCCTTACTGCTTCTTTTCGCGATCGTCGAGTCGCGAAGAGGCGATCGGGCTGTAGTGCCGATCGCCCTGTTACGTCGGCCGACCGTTGTCGGTCTGAACCTCGTTACGCTCCTGCTCTACGGAGCTTTGGGTGCGCTCCTCGTGCTCGTGCCTTACGTACTCATCGAAGCACTGCGATACTCTGCCACACAAGCCGCTGCAGCACTGCTCCCGCTTCCGGTCGTGATGGTCCTCATTTCACCGTTCGCGGGATCGGTCGCAGAACGCGTCGGCCCGCGGGTGCCGATCGCCCTCGGATCAATCGCAATCGGCCTGGGCATGCTTCTGACATTGCCCATCGGTCCCTCCACGAGCTACTGGATCGGGCTGTTCCCAGCCATCATCGTGATGGCCTTGGGGCTATCCGCCGCCGTCGCCCCGCTTACGACTGCCGTGCTGAGCGAGGTCGAGGCGCGCTATACCGGCGTCGCCTCGGGGCTGAACAGCGCGATCGCGCGCGCGGGCGGACTGCTGGCAACCGCATTGGTTGGATTTGTGTTCGCATCCCACGGAGTAGGTCTGCTGCACTCATTTCATATGACGATGGCAATCGGTGCCGCCGTATGCTGGGGCGCGGCGCTTAGCGCCCGCACGCTCGTTCCGGGCGCGCGCAAGACTCAGGGCCCGGGGCAGCTCGCGAGCTGATCGATGCGGAACGATGGCCGCACGAGCGCCGTCGGGAGCGGTTCTCTATCCAGAGTTCGGCGGCCGGCAAATCGCGGACCTCCCCGCAGTCGGATTGACGGCCTTTCAAACTCGCCCTTATCCTGCGTGCCTCAGAACTGGCGACAAGACGGATCATCGGGAGGATCGTATGAAGGCATGGCTCATCGCGGCCGCATGCGGCTTTGCGGTGCTCGCTACGGCGAGCAGGGCGCAGGTTCCCGTCAACATCGCCGAGAAGGTCCGCGCCGCGGGCCAGGCGATGGATCCGACGATCGGCCAGCTCTATGCGCCGATGTTTCCGCAGGAGGCCTGGGCCGGCGTCAGCATCCAGCGGGACATCGCCTATGGCTCGGACCGCCTGCAGAAGCTCGACGTGTTCACGCTGGACGGGGCCAAGGGCAAGAACCTGCCGGTGCTGCTGTTCGTGCACGGCGGCGGCTTCACGCGTGGCGACAAGCACGGCGCTTTCTATCCCGACAACATCACTCTGTGGGCGGCCAAGAACGGCATGGTCGGGGTCAATATCGACTATCGCCTCGCGCCGAAGGACCCTTGGCCGGCGGGCGTCAAGGATCTGGCCTCGGCGATCGCCTGGACCAAGGCCAATATCGCACGCTACGGCGGTGATCCCAACCGCATCGTGTTGTTCGGCCATTCGGCCGGGGCCAACCACGTGGCCGACTACGACGCCCATCCCGAGGTGCGAGGCGCGGAGGCGTTCTCGGTCAAGGGCGTGATCATGCTCTCGCCGGCCTATTCCACCGCCGCGGCCGCTCGCCCGAACCCCTACTATGGCGAGGACGCCGATCTCGGCTCGGTCTCGGGGCAGATCAGACGCCTGACCGCAAGTCCCTACCCGCTGTTCTATGGCTACGCGGAGTTCGATCCGAAGCCAATGAAGGCCACGGCCACCGCCCTGATCAAGGGCCTGTGCAGGATCAAGAGCCGCTGCCCCAAGTCTGTGGAGCTGAAGGACTCCAACCACTTCTCCGAGGGCATGGCGGTCGGCACGCCTGATCATCAGCTCACCGGGCCCCTGCTGAAGTGGATCAAGGCACTGCCGGAGCAGGGCTAGGCTGCAACCGACCTACTGTCGAACCGCCTTGTACAAGCAGCGCTTGGCTGCTCAGTCGGCCGGCGCCTCCGGCGTGCCCGTTGAAGGAGCAACCATGAACCGCAAAAATCTGATCGAGCTGATGGCGGCGGTCGCCGCGACGGCTACTCTGTGTGGGTGTGCGAGCACGCCCACGCCGCAGCCGCAGCACACCGCGGATATGCGGCAGGAGGCCACCAGAGAACTTGGCATCACACGCAACGCCTGGGCGCAGTGCATTCGAGCCGCGATCCCGCGGCTCGATAATCCCCAAGCTTCCCCGAACGTTCTCGCCTCGGACGTTGTCGCGCGTGCCGCCATGAAGTCCTGCTCAGAGGAGTACACGGACATGATGCGGGCTCTGGCGCGCACCTTAGCGCCAACCTGCAGCCGGGACCGGGATTGCACACGGGGCGCGCTGGCGAAGGCCCAGCGCGAGGCCACGCAGGTCGCTACCCACGACGTCGTGACCGCGCGGGTGCAGGTGGCGGGCGCGGCAGCCCTGGAGTGTGAGTAAATGAGCGCGTGCCTGCAACTCCAAGTCGAACCGCATTGAACGATAGTTTGGAGAACGCAGCATGCGACGTACGATAACGGCGATCCTGGGGCTTACGGCGCTGACCGGGCTGGTGGGGGCTCATGCGGATGTCACAGTGCTGGCCGTTCGGCTTGGCGCGCAGGATGTCGTCGCGCTCGCGAGGTTCTACGAAACGGCGTTCGGCCTGAAGGAGATTGACCACATCGGGCAGCCGCCGACGGAAATCATCATGCGCTACGGCGCCACGGTTGCCGCAGCCAAAGCCGGCTCATCGCCGGAGTTTCTCGTTACCCGTCGTGAGCCCGGCGCGACCAACGACTCGATGGCGCATGCGATCTTTCACGTGTCGAATATCGGTGCTGCCGTGGCCGCCGCGAAGGCTGCGGGCGCAACGATGAAGGGCAAGGTGGCTTCGGTCCGCATCGGGAGCATGCCAGTAAAGGTCGCGACCTTGGTTGATCCCGACGGCAATGTCCTCGAGCTCATGGAGCTGCCGAAGGGCGTCGGCCACCTTCGGCATCCGTAGCGATCACGATAGCGGCTCGCACCACTCCACGCGGCGCGAAACAAGTTTCATGCTCATTCAATGGCTGCGGTACAGCTCCCGGTGAGCCTCGCGTAGGCGGTTCTTCTGCACCTTGCCCATGGAGTTGCGCGGCAGCTCGCCCACCACCAGGATCCGCTTGGGCACTTTGTACGCAGCGAGTCGTGCGCGCAGTGCGCGGATCAGAGCGGTCTCATCGATTGTGGTGCCGGGCTTCACGGTAATGCTGGCCGTGACCCCCTCGCCCAGATCCGGATGCGGTACACCGAAGACCGCGCTCTCCATGACGCCGGGAAGCGCATCGAGCTCCAGCTCGACTTCCTTGGGATACACGTTGTAACCGCCGCTGATGACCAAGTCCTTGGTGCGCCCGACGATCGACACATAGCCGTCGGCGTCGAGCGTACCGAGGTCGCCGGTGCGGAAGAAACCGTCCTGCGTGCGATCCGCGGCGGTCTTCTCCGGCGCTCGCCAGTAGCCTGCGCAGACATTCGGTCCTCGGATCTCGATCATCCCGACTTCGGGCCCGTCCCCGGCGCGCACCGAATCGGTGATGCGCAACTCCACACCCGGTAACGGCAACCCGACGGAGCCGGGCTTGCGTGGCCCCGCATAGGGATTGGAGCTGTTCACGAGTGTCTCGGTCATACCGTAACGCTCGAGGATCGTCCTGCCGGTGCGTGTCTCGAATTCGCGATGGGTCTGCGCGAGCAGGGGTGCGGATCCGGACACGAAGAGGCGCACGCCGGCCACTGCCTCGCGCGTCAGCGCCGGGCAGGCGAGCAGCCGCGTGTAGTGGGTCGGCACGCCCATGAATACCGACGCACTCGCCAGCTGCGTGATCGTCTCCGCAGGGTCGAATCGCTGCAGCAGGCGAACGGAGCCGCCGGCTGCAAACAGCACGTTCAGACTCAGAAACAGACCGTGGACGTGGAACAGCGGCAGCACATGGACCAGCGTGTCCTGTGCGCTCATGTGCCAGGTCTCAACCAGCGCGTCGGCGTTCGCGAGCAGATTGGCGCGCGTAATCATGGCGCCCTTCGACCGTCCAGTCGTACCGGACGTGTAGAGCAGCGCGGCGAGCGCCGCATGCGAGGCGGCGGCGGCGGGGGCCGGAGTGGTTTCAGCTGCGACGCATCCGGCGTAGGTCCCATCCCCTCTCGTGCCGAGTGTCTCCACGCGCGTGCCTGCGGCGCGCGCGGCGAGCGCGACTTCCCCGGCGGCCTGCGGGCGTGCCAGCAGCAGGGAGGGCTCGCTGTCGGTGAGGAAGTATTGGAGCTCGGCCGTCGTATATGCGGTGTTGAGCGGGACGATCACCGCACCGATACGCAGGCACGCGAGCCCGGCGAGCACGGCCTCGAGCGACTTATCCACGACCAGTGCGACTCGGTCGCCGGGGTGTACGCCGAGTCGGGCCAGCGCTGCGCCATGCAGACCGGCTGCGCGATCCACCTCGGCATAGGACAGCCGCCGATCACCGCCGTCCGATAGACAGGGGCGCGAGGGGTCCGAGCGCGCCACGGAGGCGATCCAGTCGTAGGGGTCGAGTAGGCTCATTGCAGTATTCTCGCCCCCTTCGTCTCCGCACGCGACCCTCCAGGGAGGAGCGGACGGAAATGGCTTAGGATGGGACCATGCAAAAGCGTGCCGGCCGCGACTCCACGCTCGAGCGGCGCCTGGCGTCGGCGCTGGAGGGCGAGGTCGCCTTCGATCTCTTCACACGCGGGCGCTATGCAACCGACGCGTCAATCTATCAGATCATTCCGCTCGGCGTGGTCTTCCCAAAGACGGCTGCCGATCTGGAGGCGATCCTGAAGATCGCCGCCGAGCACAGCGTCGCGGTGATCCTGCGGGGAGCGGGAACCTCGCAGAACGGTCAGCCGATCGGCGCCGGCATCGTGGTCGACTGCAGCCGGTACCTGCATGCCGTTCGGCACTACGATCCGGACCGCGGCGAGGTCGTCATCGAGCCCGGCATCGTGCTCGAGCGGCTCAACGCGCGCCTGCGCGGCGACGGACTGTTCTTTCCGGTGGAGCCCTCGACTGCCACGCGCTGCACGCTCGGGGGAATGACGGCCAACAACTCCTGCGGCGCGCGCTCTCTGCGCTACGGCAAGATGGTGGACAACGTCCTCGGCGTCGCCGGTCTGCTGGCAGATGGGGACTCGTTTGAGTTCGCGGCCGGGGCAGTGCACGGCAGCGAGCGCGTCCAGAGCCTCGCGGCCGCCATGATCGCGCTGGCGGCGCTCGAGCGTGATGAGATCGGGCGCATGTTCCCCAAGTTGCAGCGGCGCGTCGGCGGCTACAACCTCGATGAGCTGCTGCGTGCTCAGCCGAACCTCCCCGGACTGCTGGTCGGCTCCGAGGGCACGCTCGCGGCCATGACGCAGTTGCGGCTGAAGCTCGCGCGCCTGCCAACCCACCGGGTACTGGGAGTGTGTCACTTCCCAACGTTTCGCAGCAGCATGCAGACGACTCAGCACATCGTGCGCCTCAGTCCGACGGCAGTGGAGCTGATCGATCACAACGTGCTGTCGCTCGGCGCGCAGATTCCGCTGTTCCGGCGCACGCTCGCCGACATCGCCCGCGGGCGACCGCAGGCGCTGCTGCTGGTCGAATTTGCCGGCGAGCAGCGCCGGCCGCTCGAAGCGGCGCTCGATGAGCTGACGGCCTGCATGGCCGACCACGGCTTTCCCGATGCGGTAGTGCCGGTGCTCGAGCCCGAGCGGCAGCGCCGGGTGTGGGAGATGCGCGAGGCCTGCCTCAACATCGTGGTGTCGATGAAGGGTGACGGCAAGCCGGTCTCATTCATCGAGGATTGCGCGGTGCCGCTCGAGTCCTTAGCGGATTACACCGACGCGGTGACGGAGCTGTTCGGGCGGTACGGTACGCGCGGCACCTGGTACGCGCACGCCTCGGTCGGGTGCCTGCACGTGCGGCCGATTCTGAACATGAAGGAGCAGGGTGACGTCATCAAGATGCGCGCCATCGCCGAGGCGGCCGGCGAACTGGTGAGGCGCTTCAAGGGCTCCTATTCAGGCGAACACGGCGATGGCATCTCGCGCTCCGAGTTCATCGCGCCGATGTTCGGCGCGCGCCTGGCGCGTGCCTTCGAGAGCGTCAAGGACAGCTTCGACCCCGAGGCTCGCCTCAATCCCGGCAAGCTCGTGCGTCCCTATCACATGGACGATCGCTCGTTGATGCGGTTCCCCCCCGGCTACCGGGCGAGCGAGCCGGCGCGAGCGGCGCTCGACTGGTCCGAGTGGGGCGGGTTTGCGGGTGCGGTGGAAATGTGCAACAACAACGGTGCTTGCCGCCAGTTCGCATCGGGCCTCATGTGCCCCTCCTACCGCGTGACGCGTGATGAGCAGCACACCACGCGCGGTCGCGCCAACACACTGCGGCTGGCGATCTCCGGCCAGCTCGGCGCGGGCGCGCTGACCAACCCGGCGATGAAGTCCACGCTTGACCTGTGCGTCTCGTGCAAGGGATGCAGGCGAGAGTGCCCGACCGGCGTCGACATGGCGCGCATGAAGGTCGAGTTTCTACATCATTACTATGCGCGTCACGGGCGGCCGCTGCGCGAGCGGCTGATCGCGCACCTGCCACGCTATGCGCCGCTCGCTGCCGCGGTCGCGCCACTGAGCAATGCGCGCGATGCGATTCCGGGGCTGCCGTGGCTCTCGGAAAAGGTGCTCGGCCTGAGCCGCCGGCGCCGCTTGCCACGTTGGGGCAGGGCATGGCGCGCCCGGGCACCCGCGCGCGTGGACGAAGTGCGAGGCGACGGGCGGGACGTGGTGCTGTTCGCCGATACATTCAATCGCTACTTCGAACCCGACAATCTGCGCGCTGGCGAGCGGGTGCTGCAGGCGGCCGGTTACCGATTACATCATCCGCTGGCGGACTCGCGCCGTCCGCTGTGCTGCGGCCGTACGTTCCTGGCCACCGGGGATATCACCAATGCGCGCACCGAGGCGCGCCGCACCCTGCGGGCGCTCAGGCCGCTCGTCGCGGCCGGCGCCCGGGTGGTGGGCCTGGAGCCCTCCTGCCTGCTTACCTTCCGTGACGAGTTCGCTGCGCTGCTGCCTGCGGACGAGGTCGCGCCGCTCGCGCGCAGTGCGCTGCTGTTCGAGGAGCTGCTGGCCGCGGACGGTCCGGGTGCCCTGAGGTTAGGCGAGCAGCGCGGCCGAACCGCCTATCTGCACGGCCACTGCCATCAGAAGGCGTTCGATGCGATGGGAGCGGTGCAGCGTGTGCTCGGCGCGGTGCCGGGGCTGGCGGTGGTACCGATCGAGAGCAGCTGCTGTGGGATGGCGGGAGCATTCGGCTACGGGGCGGAGAGCTATGAGATCTCGCTCGCGATGGCGGAGTTGTCCCTGCTCCCGGCGCTGCGTCGGGCGAGTGACGAAGATCTGATCGTGGCGGATGGCACGAGCTGCCGGCATCAGATCCAGGATGCGCTCGGCCGCCAGGCATTGCATGTGGCACGCGTTCTCGACACTGCGCTGGCATAGAATTGGACCGAACAACGGAGCCCTATGATGCCCTATCAGCCTGGCCGCCATTTTCTGCAGCTTCCCGGACCGACCAATTGCCCGCTCGCCGTTCTCCAGGCGGTCGCGCTGCCGACGATCGATCATCGGGGTCCGGAGTTTCCGCGCCTCGCGCGCGAGGTGCTTACGGGCATCAGGAAGGTCTTTGGGACCGAGGAGCCGGTCATCGTCTATTCGGCCTCGGGCACGGGTGCGTGGGAGGCGGCCCTGGTCAACACCCTGTCGCCAGGCGACCAGGTCCTCATGTACGAGACCGGCCACTTCGCGGCGCTGTGGCGGCGGCTCGCGCAGCGCTTGGGGTTGGAAGTGCAGCTCCTCACGGCCGACTGGCGCTCGGGCGTGGATGCCGCGGCGATCGGTGCCCGCCTCGCGGAGGATCGCGCGCACCGGATCAAGGCCGTAGCGGTCGTGCATAACGAGACCTCGACCGGTGTGCTCTCGGACATCGCAGCAGTTCGCCAGGCGATGGAGCGCGCGCATCATCCGGCGCTGCTGCTGGTCGATGCGGTCTCCTCGGTCGGCGCCATCGACTACCGGCACGATGAATGGGGAGTGGATGTGACCATCTGCGGCTCGCAGAAGGGGCTGATGCTGCCGCCAGGTCTGGCCTTCAACGCCGTATCAGCCAAGGCGCTCGCCGCCATGCATGGCGCACGGCTTCCGCGTGCCTACTGGGACTGGCAGGACATGCTGACCTTCAACGAGTCGGGCTACTTCCCCTATACGCCGGGCACGAATCTGCTGCAGGGGCTACGGGTGGCACTCAGGTTGCTGCAGGAGGAGGGCCTGGAGCAGGTGTTCGCGCGCCACCGTCGCGCGGCGCAGGCGACCAGGCGCTGCGTGCAGCACTGGGGAATGGAGCTGCAGTGTCGCGTTACCGCCGAATACTCACCGGTAGTCACCGCCGTGCGTGTACCCGAGGGACATTCAGCGGACAAATTGCGCGAACGGATTCTGACCCAGAGCAACCTGTCGCTCGGATCCGGTCTTGGAAAGCTCGCCGATAGGGTGTTTCGCATCGGCCATCTCGGCGATTTCAACGACCCGATGGTGATCGGTACTCTCGGCAGCATCGAGATGGGTCTGAAGGCGAGCGGCATTCCGTACCACCCGGGCGGCCTCGAGGCGGCCGTCAACGAACTGGGGAGCAGCTGATGGCACCGGCGGGTACCCTTGGACGCGCTGAACGCTGCGCGGTCCTGAAGTCGGCAAACGGGTCCCCCTTTTGAGGAACGCAACATGGCGACTGGCTGGGCAGGAGACAACGCGGTCAACGAGCAGATCGACGCGACCGTCAAGGATGGGATACGCCGAGCCCAGAGCCGCCTGCCGCAAGGTGAATCCCTCCGCCAGTGTGCGAATTGTGGTGCCCCAATACCGGAGGCGCGACGTACCGCAGTACCCGGGGTGCGCCTTTGCATCGCCTGCCAAGAGAGTGAGGATCGGGACACCGCCCACTTTTCCGGCTACAACCGCCGCGGCAGCAAGGACAGCCAACTGCGCTAGTGCCAACCCTCGCGGGGGGGTGTTTATGGACAAAGTGGAAACGGCCCGCAAACTGCCGCTGCACCACATCGCTAGAGGCGCCACGAATGGCAGAGGATGCAGCCTCCAACCAGCCACTTCGCGCCGCGATTGTCGGAGGTGGGATCAGCGGCTTGGCTGCTGCGAATGCACTGGTGCGCCGCGGAATCAAGGTCCGCCTGTTCGAGCAGGCGCAAACGCTGCGCGAGGTGGGCGCGGGCCTCATTACCTATCCGAACAGCGTGCGGCAGCTGGAGCGCATGGGCCTGAAGGAGGCACTCGCCGCCGTTGGCGCGGCGGTTGGTGCAGGATCTCGATACTGCCGCAAGGATGGAACGACGGTTGGTGCGATTGTGACTGCCGATTCGCGCGGCTGGAATGGTCTGTGGGGCTTGCATCGCGCAGATCTCCTGGACGTATTGTCTGCCGCGCTGCCGCCAGACACTGTGCACACCGGTCATCGTTGCATCGAATTCTCCCAGGACGACAAGCTCGCGACCCTCAGTTTCGAAAATGGCGGTCAGGTCAGCGCCGACGTAGTCGTCGCGGCTGACGGGATAAAGTCGGTTCTGCAGAAATGGGTCGTGCCGCCTTCGCTACCGGAGTATTCAGGAGTTCGTGCGTATCGCGGTCTGGTGCCACGCCACCGCTTGCGGAATTGGCGAGATCGGACCCACCAGGTGTGGATGGGTGATGGTAAGCATTTCATGGTCTACCCGGTTCGTCGTGGCGAATTGCTCAATTACGTAGGGTTCGTTCCAACGAGCAGCGCGACCATCGAGTCGTGGTCCGCGGTTGGTGACCGGGATGAGCTTGCCAACTCCTTTGACGATTGGGACTCCGAAATCACGGAGCTTCTGGACGAGGTCGAGACGTGCTTCTGGTGGGGACTGTATGACAGAAAGCCGCTGGAAAGATGGGCGGCGGGCCGCCTGGTCCTACTTGGTGATGCAGCCCACCCAATGCTTCCCCATCTTGGGCAGGGTGCCAACCAAGCTATTGAGGACGGCGTCGCGCTGGCAGTCTTGCTGCAAGGCCGACCGTCGTCCGCAGTGCCGAGCGTTCTTCGCGAGTATGAGAAGTTCCGCAGAGCGCGCACGGATATCATCTGGGCAGAGGCACGGCAGAACGGTCTGCGGTACGACTCGCGCTATGAGTCCCTCGAGCAGCGAGACCAGGAAATCCGAAATTCTGCGGCGTTCCGCAAGCGGCTTTACGACTATGATGTCGAGGCCGCCGCGTTGGCGTTACGCAACGCGAATCTCTAGTGCTCACCGACATGGGACTCCTCCGCCTCGCGGATCGTCGCCGCCGCATCGCCAGGCAGGATATAGCCCTTCTTCACATTGTCCTGCGCCACTCTGCGGACCCGGGCGACATAGGCGGCATGGCTGGGATAGTGGGCATTGAGCTGTGCAATGGTCATGTCGGTCGAGTAACCCCAGCGGACACAGGCACCTGCGCCGATCGCTTCGCGGAAGGACCCATTGGCTGGATGGGCGGGCGTGCTGATACCGACATTGAACTGGGTGGGCACCGCGAGCGCCGCAAGCCGTATCCCGCCTTCTGCGAGACCATCCTTGTCGCGTGCAATCACCGACTGTTGGGGTCGCTGCATGATCTGGATCATGGTGAGGCGTGGGGCCGTTGGCGGGGGCGGCCCGCCGGCGGCCCAGACAGCCAGCTTGTCCAATGCCGACGCCACGACATCGTTGGTCGGTACGCGCGTGCCGATCGAGGGCACCGCGCAGAGCGGGGACAGGTTCGCTTCCAGGGAAACGCCGTTGTCGCGCAACTCCACGGCCTCGCGGCTGGCGCGCAGATGCTGATCGACGTGCGAGGCACCGGCCACTTCCCAGGTACGGAATTTGGGGGTGTCGGGCTGGCGCGCCGCCGCTTCGCCTCCGATCACGTCGTACTCGGTATTAAGCTTGAACACGGGCGAGATAAGATCGCCACGGATGCTCCGGCCCAGCGCTGACAGCAGGAAGAAACCGTCGTAGACCGGCGCCAGGGGATGGACGGAATTGACGTAGGTTGCGAGCCGCGCCGCCGACTGGGATTCACCGACGGCGAGGAAGAGTTTCGGCTCCAGGCCGCGCAGCATATCCACCTCGCCGGGATGGCGCAGTGCCTGGCCGGCCTGCGAAAAGATGTCGTACGACATGGCGTCACGGTCGGGACCGCGGCTCGGACCGGTGCTGGCAACGATAGCTCCCACCTCCAGTGCGCCATAGCGTTGCGGGCTCCACTTTTTCAGCGCAGCGACGCCGATGGTCTGGACGGAGACGCCGACCCAGACATAGCCGGCC
>JASHUC010000170.1 GCA_030040235.1 Gammaproteobacteria bacterium
ACTCGGGCGCCCAGATCGGCGTGATCAACCCCCAACTGGTCGTCCTTCCCTCCGACCTGATCCTCGACACGCCCGAGAGTTCCCCCGCCGCCATCGCAAACGGCGATGCCGTGCCCGTGAGCGTCGACTCCGTGAACAAGGATCTCGGCGCCTATGTGACCGACACGTTCGACATCACGCACGATCTCAGCCTCACGGCGAGCGGGCGGTACAACATCGCGAACGTCAACCTCGTGGATCAGCTGGGATCGAATCTCAGCGGCTTCAACCGTTTCGTTCACTTCAATCCGGCAGTCGGAGCCACGTACAAGCTTCTACCGACGATGACGCTCTATGGGGGCATCGCCACCAATACGCGCACCCCGACGGCAAGCGAGATCGAGTGCTCCAACCCCCTGGCCCCTTGCCTCTTGCCGACGAATTTGGCGGGGGATCCGCCCAACCTGCGGCAGGTGATTTCCCATACCTCGGAGCTCGGCCTGCGCGGAAACGCGCCTGAATTCCTCGGTGCGACCGGCGCGCTCACCTGGAACGTGGATGTTTTCCGCACGCTCCTGCACGATGACATCTACGGCATCGCAACCTCCGTCAGCCAGGGGTTTTTCCAGAACATCGGCGACACGCGCCGTCAGGGCGTGGAAGGAGGCCTGAACTACACGAGCGACCGCTGGTCCGCATTCCTCAATTACAGCTTCGTGCAGGCGACCTTCCAGTCCGCCTTCCTCGAACCCTCGCCGTCGAATCCTTTCCAGGATGCGAACGGGGATATCGAGGTCCAACCGGGTGACCGGCTGCCGCTCATTCCGGAACACCGTGTCAAGCTCGGCCTCGATTACAAAATAATCGGCACCTGGACCGTCGGTACCACCGTGGACTATGTCAGCAGTTCGTACTACATCGGCGACGAGGCCAATCTGCTCGCGCCGATTCCGGGCTATACTGTGGTCGAGCTGCACTCGAGCTACAGCCCGCTGCCGCACCTGCAGCTCTTTGCCTCGATCAACAATCTGTTCGATGTCAAGTACGCGACCTACGGCATCCTGAGCGATCCGACCGGGATCGGAGCGCCCGGTATCCCTCTCACCGCCGTGACCAACGGTCCCGGCGTGAACAATCGGTTCCTGAGCCCGGCGGCGCCATTTGAGATCTTTGCCGGCGTGCGCCTGACGCTCTGATGAGACGATGACTGCTATTCGCCCCCCCCCGCAGCGGCTGGGTCTCATCGAGCGGATGGCTGTCGTCGTACTGGTTGTAGACACGCCAGCCGTGGTGCGGGCTGTGCTTGATCACGTAAACCTCGTAACTGCCGATGAGAAGACGATCGCTTCTGGTATCGGCGATCAATCCATCACCGCGGTGGCGAGTTCTGCCGCCTTGTCCGTTCGCTCCCAGGAGAACTCGGGCTCGGCGCGGCCGAAGTGACCATAGGCAGCGGTTTTCTGGTAGATCGGCCGCAACAGATCAAGCATCTGTATGATCCCCTTGGGACGCAGATCGAAGTGCCGCTCGACGAGCTCTCCGAACTTGCTGTCGGGGAGCCGACCCGTCCCGTAGGTGCTCACCGCGACACTGGTCGGACGTGCCACACCGATCGCATACGACAGCTGCAGCAGACATCGGGTGGCGAGTCCAGCGGCGACGATGTTCTTGGCTACGTATCGGGCGGCATAGGCGGCCGAGCGATCCACTTTGGAGGGATCCTTGCCGGAGAAGGCTCCACCGCCATGCGGCGCCGTGCCGCCGTAGGTGTCCACGATGATCTTGCGCCCGGTCAACCCGCAATCGCCGTGGGGACCGCCGACTACGAAGCGACCGGTCGGGTTCACCAGGTAGCGGGTGGCTTTGGCGATCATGCCGCGTGGCAGGACCGGCTTGATGATCTCCTCGATCACGGCTTCCGAGAGCTGCTTGTGCTCGATATCGGGGTGATGCTGCGTGGAAAGCACGACGGTATCGATCTCCTTGGGCTTGCCGTCGACGTAGCGAACCGTGACTTGGCTCTTCGCGTCGGGTCGAAGAAACGCAAGACGGCCTTCGCGGCGCAGCCGCGCCTGTTGCTGCATCAGGCGGTGTGCCAGATGGATCGGCAGGGGCATGAGCTCGGGGGTCTCGGTGCAGGCGTAGCCGTACATCATTCCCTGATCGCCGGCACCCTGCTCCAGGTTCAATCCCCGCCCTTCATCGACCCCCTGGGCTATGTCCGGTGATTGCTTGTCGTACGCGACCAGTACCGCGCAACCCCGATAGTCGATGCCGTAATCACTGTTGTCATAGCCGATGCGTCTGAGAGTCTCACGGGCCACAGTCTGGTAATCGACGGTCGCCGACGAGGTGATCTCTCCGGCCAGACACACCAGGCCGGTATTGCAGAGTGTTTCGGCGCCTACTCGCGAGTACTTGTCCTGCGCAAGCAGCGCGTCCAGGACCGCGTCCGAGATCTGGTCGGCTACCTTATCCGGATGCCCTTCAGAAACGGACTCGGACGTAAATAGATAATCGCTGGACATGATGCGACCTCATCTGGTGCAGGGCGGAAGTTCGAGGATCGCGCGGCGCGCGTCCCAGCTCACGGCAAGTGCGGCGGCCGCATGCGCGACCGCCCCCGAGAAGCCGCGGCTCGTACGTCGGTTACCGCAGCAGGGAAATCAGGTAGGACGGGTAAGTCGGCGAGATGCGGAAAGCACCGAAGGCCGCGAGGGCCAACGCGTTCGTGCGCAGGACGAGCGCGCGTGTCCGCTAGCCGAGAGCTGTCCATCGGTGCCCCTGCCTCTCAATCGACCCGCCTGCCGCGCAGGCATCATCGATTTGCATGCAGGAGTCATTGGCTGTCGCAGGACAGCGATTGAAGCGAACTCCACCGCGAAAAGACTATAGCAGGGGGGGCATGGCTTGTCAGCCGAGGGCGAGCGAGCGATTCGATCGGGGCCTCGAATCCGATCGCAGCGCGTTCGAACTCGATCTGCGCCCGCTCACGACTGCCATCACGACATGGGTGACGACGGACGTGAGCGGACGGAGGCCGGTCGCCAGGCGATCCATCCCCGAGCCGCCTCGCCGTGAGCTCGGGGCGGGCTCTCGCATAGGTGTTCCTGTTCGACGTCGATTGACGAACGCAGCTGATTGCATTAACCTTTTTTTGTCGTTTGGGGATGGAGTCCCCCGAGAATAGCGACGAGCTGATGACTCCTATCGTGTGTTGGCGCGCATGCGGTAGTTGGTCCTGCCGCATGGCATCACCGGGTGGAGTCATCATCATGAGGAGTCTGCTCTTGCCCAAGGCGGGCCGTACGGCCGCCAGTTGGAGCGGGTCGTTTGATGCCGCCGGCCAACTACGAAGCCCGGCTTGTATTGCAAATTCTGGTACGAGCCGACGAGTCAAGATCCTCTCCTTCTCGCGTTGCCGAAGCCGCTTGCCGCCCGGCTCATCATCAGACGAACGACTGCCACGGCGATCGATCCGATCGAGGTGCATGCGGGCCGGCTGCGCCGCGCAACCTGCAAAGACGATGTCCTCCTGAGCGACTGGCTTCACGACGCCGTTGGCCGTGAAAGGTGGATCCATGAAATCTCCCATTCGGTCGATTCGAGCCCTCGAGATCCTGGATTCGCGGGGCTCGCCGACGCTGCGCGTCTCGGTGTATCTCGAGGACGGTACGGTCGGCGTCGCGTCGGTCCCCTCGGGCGCCTCGACGGGTGAGAACGAGGCGGTGGAGCTTCGCGACGGCGACCGCGCTCGGTACGGGGGGAAGGGTGTCCGCAAGGTCGTGGCGACCGTGAACGAGACGATCGGCCCACGCCTCGTCGGCCTCGACCCTTCCGAGCAAGCGCACATCGATCGACTGATGATCGAGATGGACGGTACGCCGAACAAGGCTAAGCTCGGCGCGAACGCGATCCTCGGTGTTTCGCAGGCTGTCGCTCGTGCCGCGGCGCAGTGGCGCCGGCTGCCGCTCTACCAATATCTCGGCGGCGTTGGAGCCCGGCGGATGCCGGTCCCTCAGATGAACGTGCTGAACGGCGGCAAGCACGCGGACTCGAGCCTCGATTTCCAGGAGTTCATG
>JASHUC010000013.1 GCA_030040235.1 Gammaproteobacteria bacterium
GGGTACACTTGGCAGGCGCAGAGCGGGAATCGAGGGCGAGGGAGCGACCAGGTCGGATATGAAGCGCGTCATCGCGATCGCCAATCAGAAAGGCGGCGTGGGCAAGACGACCACGGCCATCAACCTCGCGGCCTCCCTCGCCGCGACGAAGCGCCGCATGCTCCTCATCGATCTCGATCCGCAGGGCAATTCGACGATGGGCTGCGGGGTGGACAAGAGCCAGATCACCCGCGGGAGTTGCGAAGCGCTGCTCGGCGAGAGCGATGTCGCGAGCGCGCTCGTCACGGTCGAGCCGGCGGGCTTCAGTCTGTTGCCGGCCAATCAGGACCTCACGGCCGCCGAAGTGCGCCTGCTCACGCTGCTCGCGGGCCGCGAGACCAAGCTGCGCAACGCTCTGCGCCCCATCCGTGAATCGTACGACGTGATCCTCATCGACTGCCCGCCGGCGCTCAACATGCTGACGGTCAATGCGCTCGTCGCGGCCGACAGCGTACTCATTCCGATGCAGTGCGAGTACTACGCGCTCGAGGGTCTCTCGGCACTCCTCACGACGATCGAGCAGATCCGCGCGGCCGTGAACCCACCGCTCGAGATCGAGGGCATTCTGCGCACCATGTTCGATCCGCGGAACAACCTGACCAACGAGGTGAGCGCGCAGCTGCTCATGCACTTTCCCGACAAAGTCTTCCGCACGATCATTCCGCGCAACATCCGTCTCGCCGAAGCGCCCTCCTTCGGCAAGCCGGTGCTGTTTCACGACCGCGAGTCCCGGGGAGCGCTCGCCTATCTCGCGCTCGCCGGGGAGATGATCCGCCGCGAAGAGGAGCAGGTGGAGCTCGCGGGCGAGTCCGTGACGCCGGGCGCACCGGAGGCGGCGAGCCGCAATGGCGAGGCGGGCGCCTCCGAGGCGGCGCCGATCCCGGACACGACGGCGCCACCGGAGGAAGCGGCGGCATCGGGCGCTGCAATCCACACGTCCGAGGCGACGCAGAGCTTCTAGCTGGCTATGATCCGCGCGCATGATGCAGAAAAAGCCTAGCCTCGGCCGAGGGCTCGAGGCGCTGATCGGGTCGGTCGCGAACCGCGCGGCGAGCGCGGTCGCTCCGGGTGCAGCGGCGGGCGGGGTTGGCGCTGCGCATCCGGGTGGGGAAGAGCTTGCGAGGCTGCCCGTCGATCGGCTGCAGCGCGGGCGTTATCAGCCGCGCATGGACCTGCGTCCCGAGACGCTGCAGGAGCTCGCCGACTCCATCAAGGCCCAAGGCATCGTGCAGCCGATCGTGGTGCGCCCGATCGATGGGGCGCAACCCTTCGAGGGCCAGCGTTACGAGATCATCGCCGGCGAGCGGCGCTGGCGTGCGGCACAAATGGCGGGCCTCACCGAGATCCCCGCCGTCGTCCGGCATATTGCCGACGATGCGGTGATCGCCGTCGCTCTGATCGAGAACATCCAGCGCGAGAGCCTGAATCCGCTCGAGGAAGCCAGAGCCCTCGACCGGCTCATTCGCGAGTTCCAGATGACCCACCAGCAGGCGGCCGATGCGGTCGGGCGATCGCGCGCGGCCGTGAGCAACCTCTTGAGGCTGCTCGATCTGGTTCCCGAGCTTTCCGAGCTCCTCGAGAAGCGCGAACTCGAGATGGGCCATGCCCGCGCGCTGCTCGGCCTGCCTAACCGCCGGCAGCAGGCCGAGGTCGGTGCGCTCGTTGCGAAGAAGGGGATCTCGGTACGCGAGACTGAAGCGATCGTGCGCCGGATGCTCGCGCCCGCCAAGCCCGCCGCCTCCGCCGAAGCCGTGCAGAGCGACCCCGACGTGCAGCGCCTGGAGCGCGACCTCGCCGAGAAGCTCGGGGCCAAAGTCGCGATTCGCCACGCGAGCACGGGCAAGGGCAAGCTCGTCATCGACTACCACAGCCTCGACGAGCTCGAGGGCATCCTCGCCCACATTCAGTGATCAGCGCGCCTCGATGAGCCGCACCTCGTGCTGCGGCAACGGCATGACGATGCCGCGGCTGCGGAACGACTCGATGAGCTCGTGATTGATCTCGCCGGAGGCCACGACGTAGTCCTTCACGTTCACCCACGGCCGCACCCCGATTTTCACGGCCCATTCACCGAGCTGCGCCATTTGGACGACGGGCGCCGGCTCCTTGAGCACGTAGGGGTTGCTTTGCAGCAGCTCCCGGATGAGCGCCACCGCGGCCTTCAGATCGGTGTCGTAGGAGACGCCCACGGACAGATCGAGCTGCCGGATCGCCCCGAAGTTGTGGAGGATCTCGCCGACGACCTTCCGATTGGGGATGACGACACGCGATCGATCGATGTGCACGAGTGTCGTGCTGAACAGCGTCACCCGATCGACCTGGCCCTCGACGCCGACGATGGCGATGTACTCGCCCACGCGGAAGGGCTTCGAGAACAGGATCGACAGTCCCGCCACGGCATTGCTGAGCACCCCCTGGGTCGCAAGGGCGAGCCCGGCACCGACGACGCTCAGTCCCGCGATGAGGGGCAGGAGCTCAACCCCGAGATTCTGCAAAGCGAGAATGGCGAACAGGAGGAACGTGAGCACCGCCGCCACGCGCGCGAGCAGCTCGCGCAGCGGGGGCTCGAGCTCCATCCGGCTCAACCGCCGGGCGAGCCAGCGGCCCACCCAGCGGCTCGCCATCACGCCGGCCACCAGGATCGCGATCGCGACCAGTAACTTGGGCCCGAACCGGATGGCCAGGTCGAGGAGCCTGCTCTTCAAGTCGCCGATCGCCGCAAGCTGCGCGTTCATCGGTGCTACCCCCCGCGCGGATGGGCCATTCTAGCTGCGCGTCCTCACGGTGTAGCGTTTTCGACCCGGCCTCTCTATAATTCCGCGACTTTTTCGCACGGGTTACGTAAGTGCCCGTCGGATAAGGCAAAAGC
>JASHUC010000171.1 GCA_030040235.1 Gammaproteobacteria bacterium
GTTTCCCGTCGTCGAGGAAATCGGAGCACAGCAGCAGCTCACGCTGCCGCAGGGCGTCCTGCGCCAGCTCATCGATAAGACGCACTTCTCGATGGCGCAGCAGGACGTACGCTATTACTTGAATGGCATGTTGCTGGAAACTGATGCGAACATGCTGCGTACTGTCGCGACCGACGGCCATCGCCTCGCACTGTGCGAAGCGACGCTCGATTCTGCGGCGAAGCCCTCACAGGTCATCGTGCCTCGCAAGGGCATTCTCGAGCTGCAGCGTCTGCTTTCCGGGGACGGTACACTGGCACTTGCCATCGGAACGAACCACATTCGCGCCAATATCGGCGATATTCGCTTCACTTCGAAACTGATCGACGGCCGCTTCCCGGAGTATTCGCGGGTCGTTCCGGCCAATCCGACCAAGTGCATCGAGGGTGACCGGGAACTGCTCCGTCAGTCTTTTCAGCGCACCGCAATCCTCTCGAACGAGAAGTACCGCGGAATCCGCCTCAGCGTGCGGCCCGGGCTGCTCACGATTCAGGCGCACAACCCGGAGCAGGAGGAAGCGGAGGATCAAGTCGAAGTCGCGTACCAGGGCGAGGAGCTCGAGATCGGGTTCAACGTGACTTATCTACTCGATGCGCTCGGGGCTCTCGAGAGCGAGCGGGTGGAGATTGGCCTCACCGATCCCAATAGCAGCTGCCTCGTCCGAGCTCCCGGCGTAGCCAGCGCAAAGTACGTCGTGATGCCGATGCGGCTGTGATTGCACCCAGGGCCGAAATCGCGCGAGGCTCCGCGCTGAATGAGCCTGGCATTCCTATCGGTCGAAAACGTTCGCTGCATCGGCAAGGCTGACCTCGAGCTGCACGGGCGGCAGAACCTCGTCACGGGCGTGAACGGCTCGGGCAAGACCTCCTTGCTCGAGGCGATCTATCTGCTGGGGCGCGGACGGTCATTTCGGACACGGAACACGGAGCGGCTGATCCGCCATGGGCAGGAGCAGCTCGTCGTCTTCGGCCGCACGCAAGGCGAGCCGGAGAGGACTCTGGGAATTCGGGCCGCCCGCGGGGTTGCGACCGTCGGCAAGGCCGGTGGGACGTTCGTCGCCTCGCTGGCCGAGCTCTCGGAGTTCTTCCCGGTCCAGGTAATCGATCCCGGCGTCCACAAGCTCGTGGAGGAGGCCCCCATCGGGCGGCGCCGCTGGCTCGACTGGGCGGTGTTCCACGTGGAACACGACTTCATCGATGCATGGAGCCGCTATCGCCGCGCTCTGCGGCAACGTAATGCGGCACTGCGCAGCGAGCCGGAGCAGGCCATCGCTTGGGAGCCGGAACTGAGCCGCCTCGGAGAGGCGCTCACCACCTCCCGCCGAAGCGTTCTCGATCGCCTCCAGCCGTACTGGCGCGAAACCCTCGCGCCGCTCACCGAGCTCGACGTCGCGCTCGAGTTCAGCCAAGGGTGGCCGCGGGAGCTGTCCCTCGCCGAGGCGCTTCGGGCCGCACGCGGCCGCGACCAGGCGCGGGAAACGACCCAATGCGGCGCGCACCGTTGCGAAGTGAATGTCCGGATCGAGGGGCGCGCCGCAAGGCATGTGGTCTCGCGAGGTCAACAGAAGCTCATCGCCGCGGCCATGATCCTCGCGCAGCTCAAGATGCTGCGCCGCGAGGCCGGGGTGGTCCCGGCGCTGCTCCTCGATGACCCCGCGGCAGAGCTCGATTCGGAACGTATCGATGCCTTCATCGATCAGGTGAGGAGCCTCCAGTGTCAGCTCGTGCTCACCTCGCTCAGCGCGGATCGCTGCATTTTCGGCCCTTCAGACCACACGTTTCACGTGGAACAGGGAAGGGTCCGACCGGTATAATGACGTGTCCCAAAACTGAGCTGCGGCATGCCGGCGAACGACGTCTACGATTCTAGCAAAATCAAGGTCTTAAAGGGGCTGGACGCCGTCCGAAAACGCCCCGGCATGTACATCGGCGATACGGACGATGGGACCGGCTTGCATCACATGGTGTTCGAGGTCGTCGACAACTCGATCGACGAATCTCTCGCAGGGTTTTGTGACCGGATCGTCGTCACGATTCACGCCGATGAGTCGGTGACGGTCTCCGACAACGGTCGAGGCATTCCGGTTGACATCCACCCGGAGGAGGGGCGTTCGGCAGCCGAGGTCATCATGACACTGCTGCATTCGGGGGGAAAATTCGACGACAGCTCCTACAAGGTCTCCGGTGGACTGCACGGCGTCGGGGTATCGGTCGTCAACGCGCTCTCCGACTACCTGCAGCTCACGATTTGCCGGGACGGCTACCGTCACCGCCAGGAATACCACCTCGGGGAGCCGGCAGCCCCGCTCGCCCGGGTCGGCGAGACGCAAGAGCGGGGGACCACCATTCGCTTCCGCCCGAGCGCGACGATCTTCACGAACATTCAGTTCGACTACGAGGTGCTCGCCAAGCGACTGCGTGAGCTGTCGTTCCTCAACTCCGGCGTGCGCATCGAGCTCACGGACGAGCGCGAGAACAAGTCCGACGTGTTCCAGCACGATGGCGGCCTACAAGCCTTCGTCAAGCACCTGAACCGCACCCGCACCGCGATCCACGACTCGGTCCTGTGGTTCCGCACTCAAGAAGGTCCGGTGAACGTCGAGGTCGCGATGCAATGGACCGACTCGTATCTCGAGAGCATGTACTGCTATACGAACAATATTCCCCAGAAGGATGGTGGCACCCATCTCGCCGGTTTTCGCAGCGCCCTCACGCGGACGTTGAACGATTACATCGAGCGGGAGATGTCCGCGAAGAAGGAAAAGGTGCCCACCACCGGCGATGATGCGCGCGAGGGGCTCACGGCCATCCTCTCCGTGAAGCTGCCGGATCCGAAGTTCTCCTCGCAAACGAAGGACAAGCTCGTCTCCTCCGAGGTGAAGGGGATCGTCGAGTCGGCCGTCTCCGTGAAGCTCGGGGAATTCTTGCTCGAGCATCCGCAGGAAGCGCGCGGCATCGTCGCCAAGATCATCGAGGCGGCGCGTGCGCGTGAGGCCGCGCGCAAGGCGCGCGAGATGACCCGGCGCAAGGGCGCACTCGATGTGGCGGGCCTCCCCGGAAAGCTCGCGGACTGTCAGGAGAAGGACCCGGCGCTCTCCGAGATCTTCATCGTCGAGGGCGACTCCGCCGGCGGGTCGGCGAAGCAGGGACGTGACCGGCGAACCCAGGCGATCCTGCCGCTCAAGGGCAAGATTCTGAATGTCGAGAAGGCGCGCTTCGACAAGATGCTCTCATCCGCCGAGGTCGGCACGCTCATCACGGCGCTCGGCTGCGGCATCGGCAGAGACGATTTCGACATCAACCGGCTGCGCTACCACCGGGTGATCCTGCTCTGCGACGCCGATATCGACGGCAGCCACATCCGCACGCTTCTGCTCACGTTCTTCTATCGCCAGATGCCGGTGCTCATCGAGC
>JASHUC010000172.1 GCA_030040235.1 Gammaproteobacteria bacterium
GCCGCGGATGCCCCCGAACCGGAAGATAAGGTCTTGGCTCGCTCGCGCAGAATGAACTTTTGGATCTTGCCCGAGGGGGTCTTGGGAAGCTCATCGAGGAGCTCCAGGTGCTCGGGCCAGTAGGGTTTGGCGACCCGGCGCTCGTCGAGGAACGCGCACATCGCTCGAATGTCAAAAGGGCGGCCGGCGTATGGCACGACGAACGCGCAGGCACGCTCGCCGAGCCGCGGATCGGGCATGGCGACGATCGCGATTTCCAGGATCGCCTCGTGCTGGTAGAGCAATTGCTCGATCTCTGCGACAGGGATCTTCTCGCCACCACGGTTCACGACATCCTTCAGACGTCCCGTCACGTGGAGGTGGCCATCGGCATCGATCGTCGCGACGTCGCCAGTTCGGTACCAACCGTCGCTTGTATACGCCTCGGCCGTCCCCTTCGGGTCATCGAGATAGCCTTCGAACATTGTGGGGGAGCGGATGTGGAGGTGTCCCTCCTGTCCGGGACGCAAGGCGTTTCCAGCCTCATCGCACACTCGGATGTGCACGGCGGCGAGGGCGCCCCCGTCACTGTTCCACGCTTTCTCGGGAGGATCGGCGGCTGAACCGAGCGTTGCGAGACAGCCTTCGCTCGTACCGAAGGCACCATACACGGCTGTTCGGAGCGTTCCCGCCGCTTGACGCGCCAGCGCGCGAGGCACGGCCGCACCCGTTGCGACGAATATCCGCAGATGTTCGGGTGGGTCGGCGCCGTTCTCGACGGCCCGCACCAAGTCTGCCAGGAACGGGGTCGCGGCCTGCGTGAACGTCGCGCCCCACCGCCGCAGCGCTGACAGCGCCTGCCGCGGCTCCCAGGTCTCCTGCAGGATCTGAGCCGAACCCAGCGTCAGCGCGAGCCACATTCCGTAGAGAAAACCCGTCTGATGGGCCAGCGGCGAGGGGACGTAGATTCGATCGCCATCGGTGAGACCGAGATGCTCGATCTCAAGGCGAGCGGCCTCCATGAGCACATCTTGACGGTGCAAGACCCCCTTCGGCGTGCCTGACGTTCCGGAGGTGAACAAGAGCTGCGCGAGCGCCGTCGGCGCGGGACTGCGCAGCTCGAGCGCGCGATGGTCCGGCTGCACTGAGGCGAGCCGTTGGTAGAGCCAGCATGCCGACAACCTATCCGTCTCGGGCAAGGCGGCGGCCCTATCACCCGCCGCGCCGACTGCCACCAGATGTTCGAGGTTGCGCAATCTCGGTGCAAGCGCAACGATCTCCTCGAGCGGGCGGCGCCGGTGAAACCCATCCATGGCAAACAACACGCGTGCCCTCGAGCGCTCGAGCGCCCAGGCGAGCTCGCGCTCGCGAAACATGGGCATCAACGGGCCGCAGATCGCCCCCACGCGCAACGCAGCGAGCGTGATCGCGACAAATTCCGGGCAATTGGCGAGCTGATACGCTACGATTTCTCCGGGGCGTACCCCGAGTTCGAGGAGCAAGGAGGCGATCCGCTCGGAGTCGCGCCACAGCTTTCGCCACGACCATGCGCCTGCGATTGATTCATGCGAATGAATAATGGCCAGTTTGTTCGGGTGCTCTCTGGCGCGCGCAGCTACGCAGTCAATGAGGTGACTCATTACTCGATGCACTCCATCGTCGCTCCGATGCCGTTCATCGCCACCAGGAATTCCGGGTACGAAATGCGATAGGCGTTCGGGTAAGTGATGAGTGTGTGCCCGTTGGCGCGAGTGCCGGCAATGGCAAGCGACATGAGCACGCGATGATCGTTGAACGAGGAGAGATCGCGGCCCTTCAGCCTCTCGACACCCCGGATCACCAAGCGCGAGCCGTCGATCCGCAGGTCACCGCCCATGCGATTCAATTGCAGCATCGCGGCGATGCGGTCGGACTCCTTGAGCCGGACGTGGTCGATGTTCTCGAGGACCGTCTCGCCCGAAGCGAACGTCGCGAGTGTCGTGAGAATGGGCAGGATGTCGGGCGTTTCGCGGCAGTCGATGCGCACGGCTCGGGGGCGGAAGCCGCCGTGCTTAACTCGGACCTGACGCGCACCGGCGTCCTCCTCCATGGGCAGCCCCATTTCTCGGATCACATCGAGGAACGCGCACTCGGGGTGATCGGTCAACGTCCCGTTCAGCGTCAAGTGGCGCAGAACGATGTCGCTCGGATGAAGCGCCGCCGCGGCCAATCCGAAAGCGGCCGAGCCGATGTCCGGGGGGAGCTCGATCCTTGCGGGATGCGGCTGCTGATTCGGCGGTACGACGAACCGCCGCCGGTCAGCGGACGCATCGATCTCCAACCCGAACTTCCGCATCATCGTGAGCGTGAGATCGATGTACGGGCGTTCATTCAGCGCGCCCTCGATCTGGATCATCGTCTCGCGGACGGCGAAGGGAGCGATCATCAGAAGGCCCGAAACCCACTGCGAGAGCGTGCCGGGAATCGTGACGCGCCCTCCCGTGGGCCGCCCGGGCTCGATTTGAATCGGCGGACATCCGTCGTGCGAGGAGATTCGGAGGCCCAACTGTCCCAAGGCCTCGAGCAGCGGGCGGACCGGCCGCCTGCGCAAGTAGCTCTGGCCGACGAGCGTGATAGGCCGGTCGGCGAGCGCGCAGAGACCGATCATGAAGTACAGCGTCGATCCGGAGCTGCCGACCGACAGCACGGACCCTGGGGTTCGGTAGGCTCCGCCGTTCACGAAGAATGTGTCGCCTTCGACGCGGATGGACGTACCGAGTCCGCGCAGCACCTTCAGCGTGTATTCGACGTGCCTAGCGTGCGTGAGGCCGACGATCGCACTGCGCCCAGGCGCCAGTGAAGCCAGGATCAGCGCCCGGTGCGCGTGATACTTCGAGTTCGGAATGACGAGCTCGCGGGAGAGGGGCTGACGGGTCGGCTCAACGAGGAGACGCATATCGAATTCAGGGCATCTTCAGGCGTAGCCCCCGGGAGGGCATCGCAAATGCGCTATCGCGACAACGCCAGGCACGCATTTTGACCTCCGAACCCGAATGCATTGACCAGAAAGGCGTCGTAGCGGAGCACACGCGGCTCGCGCAGAATCAAATCGAACCGCGCCTCGGGTTCTACGATTTCCGTTCCCAAGGTCTGGGGAATCACTTTCTTCTCCATGCCGAGGATGCCCGCGATCGCCGACATCGCGCCGGCCGCGGCCATGGCGTGTCCCAGGTGTCCTCTCAAGGAGGTGACAGGAGGAAGCGGGCGCTTCGGGAAGGTGGAGTTGATCGCTCTCAACTCGGCGATGTCCCCGATGACCGTTCCGGTGGCATGCGCGAAAATCGCGCCGACTGCGCAGCCTCCGTCTTCGAGCGCGGCTTGCATGACCTCCGCTTCGTATCGACCGCTCGGCTCGGGCGCAGTGAGGTGATGCGCGTCCGCCATCGAGGCATACCCGCGCACGCGCGCGAGGATATGCGCACCGCGCCGTCGCGCATGTGCCAGTCGCTCGAGGAACAGCATCGCGCCTCCTTCTCCCATCACGAATCCGTCGCGATCCACATCGAAAGGGCGCGAGGCCAACTGCGGGTCTGCCGAGCGAGATAGCGCTCCGGCGCGCTCGAGGCTCGCATAGACCACGGGGGCGAGCAGTGTTTCCACACCGCCGGCTATGGCGCATAGCGCCTCACCACGCTCGATGAGCTGCGCGGCCAGGCCGATCGCATCGAGAGACGATGCGCATGCGGTGCTGATCGTGAGCTGCCGGCCGCGCAGCCCCCAGTTGAGCGAGATGCGGGCGGCGGCCATGTTGGGGATGACGAGCGCCATCAATTTCGGAGTGACGTGGCGCGGATTCGCCACGACTTGAATCTGCGTCTCGGCGAGCAGGGGCACACCGCCCATGGTATTGCCGACGAGCACGGCCGTCTTCGGCGGCGGCGAAGCGAAACCCGCCATGGAGAAGGCCTGCGCGGCAGCTATGACAGCGTATTGTGTGAAGCGGTCCGCATTGCGCAGAAATTCCGACGGTACGTCGCGCGCGTCGAGGAAGTCATCGGACACGGCGGCCCAGTGACGATTGCCCCCGAGACCGGCGCTTGGCGGAATGGTCGTG
>JASHUC010000173.1 GCA_030040235.1 Gammaproteobacteria bacterium
TGCAGGGGTTCGAGTACCCCTATCCCGTCCGGCTCTACAGCTTCAAGACCCAGGCGCAAACCTACGTCATGGCCTATATGGACGTGGCCCCGGCGAAAAAGCAACCCGCCGGACGGCAGGGCGTCGGCGCCGGTCGCACCGTGGTGTTGCTGCATGGAAAGGACTTCTGCGGCGCGACCTGGAAAACGACCATTGCAGCGCTGCACGAGGCCGGGTTCCGGGTCGTCGTGCCGGATCAGCTCGCATTCTGCAAATCCTCGAAGCCCATCAACTATGAATTCAGCTTCCAGCAGCTCGCCGTCAATACGCGCCGGCTGCTCGGCAGTCTCGGTGCCGGGCGGACCATCCTCGTCGGGCACGGCATGGGAGGGATGCTCGCGGTGCGCTATGCCCTCATGTATCCGGGCGATGTCTCGGAGCTGGTGCTCGTCGATCCGCTCGGGCTGGAGGACTGGAAGGCGCAGGGAGTGCTTTATCTCACCATCGACGAGCGCTACGCGCTCGAGTTGCAGAACACGCGCGCGCGTCTCAAGCAGTACGAGCGCGAGAACTACTACGGCGGGCGCTGGCGAGCCGACTACGACATCTGGCTGCGAGTGCTCGCGGGCCTTTATTCCGGGCCCGGCCGCGAGCGCTATGCCTGGAATCAGGCGCTCACCTCCGACATGATCTTCACGCAGCCGGTGGTCTACGAGCTCGACCACCTCACCATGCCGACGGTGCTCATCGTCGGGGAGCTCGATCGGACCGACCCCTTCAGGAGCTCCGCGCCCCCGGCGGTCGCCGCGCGGCTCGGCAACTATCCCGAGCTCGGGCGCCAGGCCGCGATGCGGATTCCGCACGCGCGGCTCATCGAGCTTTCCGGTGTGGGCCATGTGCCGCAGATCGAAGCGCCGGATCGCTTCGATGAGGCCCTGCTCGGGGCGATCGCGAATCCGTCGGGCGCTCCCGCGCGCTCAAGCGCGGCTCAGGCGACGAGGATCTTCTCGAGCGAGATCGGCTCGCTGCGCGCGGGCTCCCCGGCGCAGGCCGCAAGCCCCTTCTGAGCGAGCCATTCGCGATTGAAGAGGCGCGATTGATACTTCGCACCGCCGTCGCAGAGCACGGTGACGATCCTGTGGCCGGGGCCGAGCTGGCGGGCCACTTGAGCTGCCGCGGCGACATTGATCCCGCTCGTGCTGCCGAGGAACAGTCCCTCCTCCTTCAGCAGGCGGTATACGCAGCGCACGGTGTCGGGGTCGGCGATGTGGACCGCATCATCGATGGGCGCATCGGCAAAGTTGGCCGTGACGCGCCCGATGCCGATGCCCTCGGTGATCGAGCCGGAGCCGGTCGCCTTCAGAACGCCGTTGCGCACGAACTCGTAAAGGCTGCTGCCCGGAGGGTCGGCGAGCACGCAGCGGATCGCGCGGCGCTGCGATTTGAGATATTCGGAAACCCCCGCGAGGGTGCCGCCGGTGCCGGCGGCGGCGACGAAGGCATGGAGCTCCCCACCGGTCTGCGCCCAGATCTCGGGTCCCGTCGTGCGCACGTGCGCGCGGCGATTCGCGGTGTTGTCGAATTGGTTGGACCAGATCGCATCGGGGAGCGAGGCGGCGAGCCGCTGCGCGACATTCTGGTACTGGTTCGGGTTGCTGTAGGGGACGGTCGGAACCTTGTAGACCTCGGCGCCGAGCATCTCGAGCAGCCGGTACTTCTCCGGCGACTGATTGTCCGGCATCACGATCAGGCAGCGATAGCCGCGCGCGTTGCACACGTGCGCCAGACCGATGCCGGTGTTGCCCGCGGTGCCCTCGACGACGATTCCGCCCGGGCGCAGCTCACCGCGCTGCTCGGCATCCTCGATGATCGCGAGCGCGGCGCGATCCTTGACCGAGCCACCGGGATTCATGAACTCGGCCTTACCGAGAATCTCGCAGCCGGTCTCCTCGCTCAAGCCACGCAGCTTGATGAGCGGTGTGTGCCCGACGGTGCCCGCAAAGCCGATCTGCACGTTCATGCGACCCCTCTCAGTGCCTCACCGCCCGCCTGCACCGCGCACGCCAGCCGCGCCGCGGCGACTTCGCCCACGACGAGGAGCGCCGGGGCGGCGATGTGCTCGGCGCGGGCGAGCGCGGCCACCTCGGCGAGCCGGCTGTGCAGCACGCGCTCGCCCGGCAAGGTCGCCCGCTCGATGAGCGCGGCGGGCCGCTCGGGCGGGGCGCCCGCCGCGAGCAGCCGGGCGGCGATCTGTTCGAGGTTCGACACGCTCATGTAGAAGACGACGGTGTGCCCTGGACGGGCGAGCGCCTGCCAGTCGTGGGCGTCGGAATCGGCGCTGTGTCCGCTGGCGAGCGTCACCGAACGGGCGAGGTTGCGGCGGGTGAGCGGCAGGCGAGCACAGGCTGCGGCGGCCAGACCGGCCGTGATTCCCGGCACGATGAGGAAGGGGATTGCGCGACGCTCGAGGAACTCCACCTCCTCGCCGCCGCGTCCGAAGATGAACGGATCGCCCCCCTTGAGGCGTGCGACTTTCAAGCCGCGCTCGGCGTAGCTCGCCATCAGCTCGTGAATACGCTCCTGGGCATTGCGATCCGCCGGCTCGGTGCCGGCCCGCGGCAGCTCCTTGCCGACGCACACCCGCTCGGCTTCGCGGCGCGCACCCTCGAGCACCTGCGGGTTGACCAGGCGGTCGTAGAGGATCACATCGGCCTGCTGCAGCAGCTGCACGGCGCGCAGGGTCAGCAGGTCCGGATCACCTGGACCGGCGCCGATCAGATACACCTCCCCGCGCGGGGGGCCGGCGCCGCCGCGCGAGGAGGCGAGCTCGCGGGCAAATGCGACCTGCGCGGCGTGCTCATCGCCGCGGAGCACCGCGAGGCCCACGGAGCCGCCGAAGATGCGTTCCCAGAACGGGCGCCGCTCGCTGGGTGGAAGCGAGGTGTGTACGGCGCGGCGCCGCAGGCCCGCAAAGCGGGCGAGGGCACCGAGACGCGCGGGAAGCAACGCCTCGAGCTGACTTCGCAGCCGTCGGGCGAGGACCGGGGCGTGACCCTCGGTGCCGATCGCGGCGATCACCGGTGAACGGTCCACGATCGCGGGCAAAATGAAGCTCGAGAGTGCCGCGTCGTCGGCGACATTCACCGGCAGGTGCCGGGCGCGCGCCGCGGCGGCCACCGAGGCATTGACGTGCGGGGAATCCGCCGCGGCGATCGCAAGGCAAGCCCCCTCGAGGTGCGGCGGTGAGAACTCGGCCGCGACGTGCTCGATGCGCTCATCGGCGAGCAGCGCCGCGGCCGCCGCGCCGAGCTCCGGGGCAACGAGCCTGACGCGCGCCCCGCAGCGCAGAAGGAGCTCCGCCTTGCGCGCAGCGACGGCGCCCCCACCGACGATGAGGGCGCGCGAGTCCTGCAGGCGCAGGAAAATCGGCAGATAGTCCATGGAAGGCTTCCCGTTGGCGCATCAGGCGCTGCGCCGCCACATGCCAGAGACGGCCGACAAGAGCGCCTCGCAATTATAGGGACGAGCAGGGCCCCCTGCGCGCAGCGAGCCGGCGAGGGATGAGTACGGGTGCGAGCCGCGCAGCCTCAGCTCTGTGCCACGGCGGTGCGTACCCGGGGGTGCAGCCCGCACTCCCTGGACTGCGGATGCTCCCACCACCACCGGCCCGCGCGGCTGTCCTCGCCGGGCTGCACGGCGCGCGTGCAGGGGGCGCAGCCGATGCTCGGATACTGCCGGTCGTGCAGAGGGTTGTAGGGCAAATCACGCGCCCGGATGTAGCCCCAGACCTCGGCGGCCGTCCAGTCGAGGAGCGGGCTCAGCTTGTGCAGGCCGTGCTGCGCATCCCACTCGATCGCCGCCCCGAGCGCCCGCGCCCGGGACTGCTCGCGCCGCACGCCCGTGACCCAGGCGGAGTAGCCGGCCACGAAGCGCTGGAAGGGCAGGACCTTGCGTACCTGACAGCAGGCTTGCCGCGCGCCGGGGCTTGCAAAGAAGCCGTTGGTGCCCTGGTCATGAACGAGGCTCGACAGCTCTGCGG
>JASHUC010000174.1 GCA_030040235.1 Gammaproteobacteria bacterium
GCGCCCGGCGAGCCGCTTGGCGCGCTCGAGCGCGCTGCGATAGCCCGGATCGTCGAGCCCGGTGGTCGCCTCAGCCTGCAGGAAGATGTCCTGCCCGAAGAGCTCGAGCTCGTAGAGCGAGCTGCGGTCGTAGGTGATGAGGTCGCTCAAGCTCCGCACCTCCACCGCGGGGCTCGCTGCGGCGAGATAGCGATCGATGCCCACCTTGAATTCCGTGAGGAGCACTTTGAACTCGGCAGACTCTATCGGCGCAAGATCGGGCGTGGGCACCTCGACCAGTGTGGCTCCGGCTGCTTTCAAACGTGCGAGGGCGTTGTTGTAGATGATATCGAGCTGCGGGTACTTGCCGGGCTCGAAGCGCAGCACACCGAGGCGTCTGCCCTCGAGTGCATTGGGATCGAGCGCCTTCACGTAGTCCGCGGCGTGGGGCGAGGCGCCGGCCATCGCCGTGAGGAGGCGCGCCACGTCGGTGACGCTTCGGCCCATGGGCCCGGCGGTGTCCTGACTGTGGGCGATCGGGACGATGCCATCCTGGGAGATCAGCCCGACGGTCGGCTTGAGGCCCACGATGCCGTTCATCGATGCGGGGCAGGTGATCGAGCCGTCGGTCTCGGTGCCGACGCTCGCCGCCGCCAGGTCGGCCGCGACCGCCACGGCGCTCCCGGAGCTCGAGCCGCACGCCGTGCGATCGAGGACGTAGGGGTTGCGGGTGAGGCCGCCCACCGCGCTCCACCCGCTCGTGGCGTGGCTGGAGCGAAAGTCGGCCCATTCGCTGAGGTTCGTCTTGCCGAGTATCACGGCGCCCGCGGCGCGCAGCGCGGCGACCACGGGGGCGTCATGCGCGGCGAAGTTGTTCGCGAGCGCATAGGAGCCGGCCGTCGTGGGCAGGCGGTCCTGCGTCTCGATATTGTCCTTGATCAGAATCGGAATGCCGTGCAGCGGTCCGCGCGGCCCATGCTGGCGGCGCTCCTGATCGAGCGCCCGCGCCTCGGCGATGGCATCGGGATTCAAGGCGATGATCGCATGCAGACGCGGTCCCTGCGGGTCGACGGCTTCGATGCGATCCAGATAGTAGTGAACGAGAGACTCGGAGGTGAGCTCACCGCTCGCCATCGCCTGCTCGAGATCCTGAATGGACCGATAGCTCGGCGGTGCCGCGCGAGCCAGGCCCATCGCGCTCAACAGGAGGAGGAGCGCGAAGCGGGCTGCGAGTCTCAGGAAGGGTTCTCGTTGGAAGGAGACGCGGTGCGGCGGCATCTCGTCCCTTTTACTCCTCTTCCTTCCTCGGCTTCCAGGCCTGTGCGAGCTCCTGCTGGCGGCGCGGCGGCACCGGCTCGTAGTGACTGAATTCCATGGCGTAGGCGCCCTCGCCGCCCGTGAGTGATTTGAGGCGCGACTGGTAGTCGGTGAGCTCGGCGAGCGGCACGAGCGCCATGACTCTCGCGATCTGGCTCGACACCGTATCGTTGCCGCTGATGCGGGCGCGCTTGGTGGCGAGGTCTCCGGTGATGTCGCCGATGGTGCTCGCCGGGGCCGAGATCTCGACGCGAACGATCGGCTCGAGCACGATCGGGGTCGCGCGCTGCAGCGCATCGAGGAAGGCCTTGCGGCCGGCGGACACGAACGCCACCTCCTTCGAATCGACCGGATGGTGCTTGCCGTCGGTGACGGTGACCCGCACATCCTGAATGGGAAAGCCGGCGACGGCGCCCTCGGTGAGGACCTGCCGTACGCCCTTCTCGACTGCCGGGATGTACTGGCCGGGAATGGCGCCCCCCACCACATCGTCCACGAACTCGAAGCCGGCGCCCCGCTCGAGCGCCTCGACCTTGAGGTACACCTCGCCGAACTGCCCCGCGCCTCCGGTCTGCTTCTTGTGCCGGCAATGCCCCTCGGCGGGTCGCAGGATCGTCTCGCGGTAGGGAATGCTCGGCGGATGGGTCTTGACGTGCACGCCGTAGCGCTCGGTCATGCGCTCGAGCAGCACCCGCAGGTGAAAATCGCCCATACCGTAGAGCACGGTCTCATTGAGGGCGGCGTGGCTCTCGATGCGCACGCAGGGATCCTCGGCGAGAAGCTTGTGCAGGGCATCGGCCAGGCGCTGCTCATCCCCGCGGCGCTCGGGCTCGATCGCGACCCCGAGCATCGGCGGGGGGAAGCGCACGGATTTCAGGTGGTAGTTGTCCTCGTCGTGCGAGTCGTGGAGCACCGCGTCGAGGTGCAACTCGTCCACCTTCGAGACCGCGACGAGATCGCCCGGGATGGCTTGCGGCACCTCGAGGGATTCCTTTCCCATGAGCTTGTAGAGATGCGCGACCTTGAAGGGCTTGCGCGCATCGCCCACGAAGAGCTGGCCTCCGGCGCGAACCGTTCCCTGATGCACTCGAAAGACGCCGAGCTTGCCGACGTAAGGATCGATGCAGACTTTGAAGACGTGAGCGATGACATGCTTGGCCGGATCCGGCGTGACGGTCACCCGCTGCGCATCGTCCAGCGGCCCCTTGAGAAAGGGCGGCGGATTGCCCTCCGCGGGGTTCGGCATGAGCCGCACGATCACATCGAGCAGCGCCGAGATGCCAGCGCCGGTTTCGGCGGATACGAAGCACACCGGGACGAGATGGCCCTCGCGGAGGGCCTTCTCAAAAGGGTCGTGCAGCTGCTCCGGGGAAAGCTCCTGGCCCTGTTCCAGGTAGAGCGCCATGAGGTCCTCGTCCACCTCGACGACCTGATCGATGATCCGGGTGTGCGCGGCTGCGACGGAGGAGAAGTCCGGGCGCTTTCCGTCGGGCTCGAAGAAGCAGTCCACGACGCTCGCGCCGTTGTCCGCCGGAAGATTGACCGGCAGGCATTCGGACCCGAACACCTCGCGCAGCTCGGCGAGGACCCGCTCGGGGCGGGCGTCCTTGGCGTCGATCTTGTTCACGATCACGAGCCGGCAGAGCTCCCGCTCGCGTGCGAACTCCATGAATCGCTGGGCCATCGAATCGATGCCGCCAGTGGCGCTCACCACGAGAGCCATCGACTCGACGGCCTCGAGTACCGAGAGCGTTCGGCCCAGGAAATCCGGGTAACCGGGAGTATCGATGAGGCTGAGGTGAGTCTCGCCGATATCGAAGCTGCAG
>JASHUC010000175.1 GCA_030040235.1 Gammaproteobacteria bacterium
CTCCGCAAAGTGGTTCACAGGATGGCGAGGCTCGGCTATCTGAGCTCTTCCCGCGGCCGAAGCGGCGGCCTCACTCTCGGACGGGATTCTGCACGTATACGCATCGGTGAGGTAATACAGGTGCTCGAAGGCGATCTGAACATCATCGATTGCGATGCGCTGGAGTGTAGACTGCGCCCCGGCTGCGCTCTGAAGGCGGCTCTCGACCGCGGCAGACGTGCTTTCATAGCAGCCGTGAACGAAGTGACGCTCGCAGACTTGCTGGACGACCGCAGGATGAGACGGCGGTTAGGGAGTGTCGCTCCGGAAACGACAGCGCGCCCCTGAGGCCCCTCTCGGGAGGCGCGCGGGCCCGCGGGGAGCCTTGCGTGGCGTGCTCTCCATGGCGGGCTGGTGGCGTTACGTCTTCATCATGAACGAAACGCACCAGCCGTGCGCATTCACGGACTTGCCCACGAAGATCTGGCACGGGCCCCACGCTTGACCCGACGTGCCCTTATAGAATCGACATTTCTCGCACCTCTCGCCCGTCTTGTACGTTGGAAATCGGGTCCGATTCGCGCGGCTCGCGTCATTCACGTAACCGAGCGACTGTGCGAGCGGCTCCGCAGGCGAGAGGTGCGGCAGGTTTTGCGCCGGCGCTGCATGTGCTGCGCGGAGTGGCAGCGCCGCGATGCCGCTCGATGCGACTCCGAGGGAAGCCAGCAGGAAATCGCGGCGGGAAGAGTTCGTTGCAGACACGAGTGGCTACTCCTTTGGAGGGTCAGCTGGCTCGATTTGTACTTGCGCGCCGTGGACTGTCGTTAAACATGTATATTGTCTACATTATTAAGCCGTCGTCGATCGACGTCAATCAGCGTTAGGCTCGACCTGCGGCCATTACGCACCGGAGCCAAATCGTAGCGGTCGAAGCGACGGTTGGCGGCTATCCGAAGCGTTCCGCACAGGGGTGCATAGCACGTTGTGGGCAATATGATCAATCGTTTGCGGGTCACGCCGTTCTCATCGAGGTCGGATTACGAAGGTATGGTGGACTACTTCCTTCATGCCGACGAACCGTACCTGAGGGGGATGGGGGTGGACGCAAATAAGCTGCCCGATCGAGCCACCTGGCTCGATCGCCTGCTACCCGATCTGACGCGCCCCGATTCGCAGAAGCAGACCTTCTATCTCGGTTGGGACTACGACGGGACCCGGGTGGGGCATTGCAACATGAATCCGCTAATTTACGGTGATCACGCCTATGTGCATCTGCATCTCTGGGATCCAAGTCTCCGCCGAGCTGGCCTGGGCACTGAACTCTTTCGGCGATCGGTCCAGATTTTCTTTCAACGACTAGCCTTGCAGAGGCTGTACTGCCAGCCGTATGCGCATAACCCGGCGCCCAATCGAATCCTGATCAAGGTCGGCTTTCGCTTCATAAAAAGCTACCGCACGGTCCCCGGACTCATCAACTTCGAGCAGGAAGTAAATCAGTACGTGATGGAACGCAGGTCGAATGAGCGGTCAAGGCACGGCTAGGTTACGGTGTCTCTCTGGATCAGACCGCAATGTCAGTGGAGTCGTGGCACCTTATCGGTAGCCGCCGCGCTCTAGAACTGCCCGTCTAGGTTGCCTCCGTGCTGCGTCCACTCGACATCGTTGGGGTTGTGCCTCGCACCCCCTAATCCGGTCCGTTGCGCTCCCGGTTTGCGCGGTCCACGGTCTCCGCAGGGTGGACACCACATGCGGGATGGAAAGTGCAGCGCCGGGAGCGAAGCTCAGCTCGCATCAGTGAGCGGCCGTGCTCGTAATGAATTTCCAATGACCCACAACGGTCGCCGTGACTTTGATTTGGCTGGGGATGATGTTTGTTCTTTCGGCCCCTGTGCCGCGACCCGCCATCGCGGCAAGGGGGGTGAATTCGACGCCGCGCGGAATGCTCTGCTCGGTCGTGAGTAGCAGCAGTTGACCGAGTGTGCCACCGCCGGCGCGAGCCATGGTGTCCGCGTCGGCTTTGGCCTGAGAAACGGCCTGCGCGAGCGCGCCACGCCGCGCCTCATTGGTATCGCTCGCCGAGAAGCTGATCGTGGAGATTCCGGTCGCACCGGCGCTCAAGGCGGCATCCATGTATGTCCCCAGGTGATCCAGCCGGTCGGTTCTTATCCGGATCGTTGTCGTCGCCTCGTAGCCCGTTCGCTTCTGCTTACGTGTTGCCTCGTCGTAATTCCAGCGCGGGGTGATCAGGAGTTGAGTTTGAGCGATCTCCTCGTGGCTCAACCGTGCTGCTTGAAGGGCGTTCGAGACTGCCTTGGATATACGAGCGCTCTCCGCGCCCGCTGCGGCCGCCGAGGCGGCGAGCGATGTGATCTCGACCGAGAACGATGCAGTGGTCGCGGGTATCGTCACATCGGCCGTGCCACTCGCGATGATCTGCGGCTCGAGCGGCTGCTCGGCTTGCGCCTCTGCCTCGCCTCCCGCGCAGCAGAGCATGCAAGCGATGGCGGTAGCCGTGACTACCCACCTGCTCGAGCGCGAGGTGCACATAAGATTCACCTTTGGGCATTGCCGCGGCAAGGAAGAGTTTAGCGCAGTTCCCAGAGCACCCCGTTATCGGAGCGATTCTCGGTAGAAGCTCCCCGATCGAAGTTTGCTGAGGTAGCATCGGCCGCGGAGGCAGCGTTGCCTCGGTCGGACAGGAGCTGCTGCCATGGCGAGACGTCCGCTCAAAGGAAGCGAGAGAACCGCGCGGCCCGATGCACGCGCCATCGGACCGGCCGATCAGGACGAGCGGCTCGAAGTGAGCGTGATCGTGCGGCCACAGGCGCCCGAGGCGCTTGAGGACCAAGTCTCGCACCTGGCCCGTGGAGATCGATCGGGCGGCCCACTGTCGCGCGAGGCGTTCGCTGCGGCGCATGGGGCGAGTGCGGCGGATCTGACCGCGGTGAAGGCGTTTGCGCACTCCCACGGGCTTGGCGTCGTGCAAGAGCATGCGGCACGGCGAACGGTGGTGCTGTCGGGGACCGTGGCCCAGTTTAACG